>JAESQP010000150.1 GCA_016765075.1 Gammaproteobacteria bacterium | reverse complement strand
TTTTGTCGCCAGCTCGCGCATGACGCTGGCTGCTGCAGTGATTTCATCAACGGTCTCCCCTTTCATGCGTAAGCCAATAAGAAATCCGCCTATCTGTGCTGGGGTTGCATTACCACACATGATGCTACGCATGACTGATGTCATCGCATCACTCGACAAATCATTGCCTTCAGTGAGATGTCTAATAGCAGTTTGAATATTCATAGCTTTCTCTATTAAGCAAGTGACGGTATTGCAGTTATGACATGGCTATAAAATTACGTAGCAAATCATGGCCGTGCTGACTCAAAATCGACTCTGGATGAAATTGCACTCCTTCAACCAAATCAATTTTATGGCGTACACCCATGATTTCATCTATCTCACCATGCTTGTCTACAGTCCAAGCCGTGACTTCAAGACAGTCTGGCAAGCTGTTTGGCGCTATCACTAAGGAATGATAGCGCGTTGCCTGAAAGGGGCTCGGTAAACTAGCGAATACGCCCTGATCATTATGGTGAATCATCGAGGTTTTGCCATGCATGATTTGTTTGGCATGAACAATCTTGCCGCCATAGGCTTGACCAATACTTTGATGCCCCAAACACACGCCCAATATCGGCACCTGACCAGCAAAGTGTTCTACCACCTCTAACGAAATGCCCGCTTCATTGGGTGTGCACGGGCCTGGCGATATAACGATGCGATCAGGCCGCATTGCTTTTAGCTGGTTAATATCCACTGTGTCATTGCGGTGAACATGAACATCCTCGCCTAACTCGGCCAGATATTGCACCAAGTTATAGGTAAAAGAATCGTAATTATCAATCATTAGCAGCATGATTTAGCACACCCTAACTCTACTTGGCTACGCCAAAGATTACACATTTTTGCCTGACGGCTCATTATTATTGAGCCCCGCCTTAGCCAACGCAACAGCGCTAAAAATGGCACGACCCTTACTCATGGTCTCTTGCCATTCTCTACTGGCAATGCTGTCTGCAACAATTCCTGCGCCAACTTGAACATACAAAATATTGTCTTTAATTACCGCCGTGCGAATGGCAATGGCAGTATCCATATTGCCGTTCCAGCCAATATAACCCACAGCCCCTGCATAAATACCACGCTTAACAGGCTCTAACTCAGCAATAATTTCCATTGCCCGCACTTTCGGCGCACCGCTAACAGTGCCGGCAGGAAACGTGGCACGCAGCACATCATAAGCATTAAGCCCAGGCTTTAACTCACCCACCACATTAGAAACAATATGCATAACATGTGAATAGCGCTCAATTAACATGTTCTCGGTCAGCCTAACTGAGCCAGTGGTGGCAACACGGCCAACATCGTTACGACCAAGGTCAATCAACATTAAATGTTCGGCGCGCTCTTTTGGGTCAGCTAACAGCTCTTGTTCAAGCTGTTGATCTTCTAAATTAGTTTTGCCCCGTTTGCGCGTGCCAGCGATAGGTCGCACGGTGACATTGCCATCCTCGTAGCGTGTCAAAATTTCTGGCGAAGAGCCAACAATATGAAATTCACCCATATCAAGGTAATACATATAAGGCGATGGGTTGAGACTGCGCAAGGCGCGATACAACTGAATAGGCGCAACATCGAATTCAATCGATAATCGTTGCGATAACACCACTTGCATAATGTCACCATCAACTATGTATTGTTTGGCTTTATCAACTGCCAACTCAAAGTTTTTTTGACTAAAACCTGAGACAAAATCTTTTTCATACACTTGTGTATCACTAGATTGTGATGGTGTATACGCCAACGGTTGCCTTAAGCGCTGGCACAAATTATCTAAACGCTGTTGCGCGCAATCCCAGGCATCATCACGATCAAGATCGGCATAAACCACCATATAAGCCTTGCCAGCAAGGTTGTCAAAAACAACCACCTCATCGGACACCATAAGCAAAATATCGGGGTTAGCCAAATGCTCCTTCGACAGATCATTATGCTCCTTGTGAGCCAGCCCAGACTCAATCTTAGGCTCGATATAGCGAACGGTGTCATAACCAAAATAGCCAACCAAACCACCATTAAACCGAGGTAAATCAGGCAAATCAGGTACCCGAAATCGGGATTGAAATGATTGCAACCAAGCTAGCGGATCAACAACAGTTGTACGCTCTATGACATGCCCTTCTTCAATATACTGAATATCATGACCATCAACACGAACATAGCTGCGGCAAGGCAAACCAATAATGGAATAACGACCCCATTTTTCGCCACCTTGCATGGATTCAAACAAATAGGAGAACGGGGCGTTAGCCA
Source organism: Gammaproteobacteria bacterium (assembly GCA_016765075.1). Taxonomy (NCBI): domain Bacteria; kingdom Pseudomonadati; phylum Pseudomonadota; class Gammaproteobacteria; species Gammaproteobacteria bacterium. The sequence continues at coordinate 1,015 of JAESQP010000150.1, read as the reverse complement.
ACTTAAAATAAACGCTTAGTGGCGTATCAAGGTCTGCGTTAAGCTCGCGCATAAGCGGGATACGGTTATAACCTTGACTCGCCAGATGCTTGAATTGTTCGTATTGCATCGCTAACTAATCAGGCCGCTTTGGTAAATAACCCGGTTAATTCCGTCATGCTGTCTATCACTGCATCCGGATTAGAATCTCTAATATCAATGCCATGGTTGTAGCCGTAGGTCATACAGATAATCTTAAAACCCGCAGCACGTGCTGCTTTAACATCGCTAATGGAATCACCAATCATCATTGCTTCATTAGCGGGCACTGAGAAATGGGCGGCGCCATGTAATAACGGCATGGGGTCGGGCTTTTTCTTAGGCAAGCTATCACCGCTGATGACGATTTCAAAGTCAGCATAAATACCCAAAGCCTTGAGTAAAGGCAGCGTAAACTGTGCTGCTTTATTAGTCACACAGCCAAGCCGGATATTGGTGCTCTTGAGATAATCGATACCTTCTCTCACACCTGGATACAGGCTGCTACGCTCACAGGTATTGGCTGCGTAGAGCTCAAGAAACATCGGATAAGCTTTGGCAAAGAGCGCATCATCCGGCTCGCCATGCAACTGACCGATTAATGCGCGACGGACAAGACGCTCAACACCATTACCCACCCAATGACGCACCTTGTCTGCGCCATGCTCGGGCATAGCCAAGGCTTTCATCATTGCATCAACACAATAAGCAAGATCTGGTACGCTATCGACCATGGTGCCATCTACGTCGATCAATATTGCCTTGGGCAAGCTTTCAATCATGACTGGTAAGGTTAGCCACGCGCACGTGCAATTTCCGCACGCATTTTATCAATAACTGTCTTGTAATCATCTGCACCAAAAATAGCCGAGCCCGCGACAAAGGTGTCAGCACCTGCGGCGGCGATATCGTAAATATTGTCCGCTTTAACACCGCCATCAACTTCGAGACGAATATCATAGCCACTGTCGTCGATCAACTGCCGTGCTTGACGCAG
>JAESQP010000149.1 GCA_016765075.1 Gammaproteobacteria bacterium | reverse complement strand
TTCCGTGTAGTCGAGTAGACACAGTTTTACCAATATTTCTTAATTCACACATAGGTTTGCTAACCATGGCTTAATGCTGGATGAAACATAACAGTTTATTATATGGAACGTTCCGTATATCACCCGGCTATGTATCACTTGTTAACTTTTGTGTAATTATTAAATTTAAGGATTATGATTCAACATGTTAGCTAACATTAACATAATAAATGCCAGGACAAAATACGGTATAGGCCGTATTATCTTAACTATTGTTTACGGCTAGAAAATACCTGCCATGAATTTACCAACCCTATAAGATCAAGAAAACAGGACTACCTATGGCAGTAAAACTCAGCATCAGTATTGGCCAATATTCACAACAGGGCATCAAGGAAGAAAACCAGGATTGTTGTGGTGTCGTGAACCCAAACGAGCCACAGTTAACGAACAAAGGTATTACTGCTGCCGTCGCTGATGGCGTTAGCAGCTGTATCAATGGCCGTGAAGCAGCCGAATCCTGTATCAACAGCTTTCTATCCGATTATTATTCGACACCTGATTCGTGGACAACAAAAACCTCTGCGCACAAAATTCTTACTGCGACAAATAGTTGGCTCTATCATCGTGGCCAGCAAAGTGATGAGTCTGGTCGTGGATTGATCACGACATTTAGCGCTTTGATATTAAAATCGACTACTGCTCATATATTTCATGTCGGCGATTCTCGCGTCTATCGTCTACAGGGGAAAACCCTGGAACAATTGACCAACGATCACCGTCGTTCTATCGCCAGCAATCACTATCTGAGTCGTGCCGTGGGAATCGATATTCATTTGGATATTGATTACACCAGTACTCGTGTCGAAGCCGGTGATATATTTATACTCACCACCGATGGCGTACACGATTTTGTAGACGACAATGATATTGCCCGCCTTGTTTCAGCTGCACAAGACCTGGATAGCGCCGCTAAAGCGGTAGGCCAGTTCGCTTTAGCTAATGACAGTAATGATAATATTACCTGTCAGGTACTGCGAGTCGAATCACTGCCCTTGCAAAGTGCTAACGAAGCAGTGGATGCACTAACCAAGCTTCCGTTCCCGCCTGATCTCAAACCCGGCATGATATTGGACGGCTACCGCATCGAACGTGAGATTCATGCCAGCAAACGCACTCAAGTTTATAAAGCGACTGACACTACTAATGAACAAATAGTAGTCATTAAAACGCCTTCAGTGAATTTCGAAGATGATCCTGGCTATATCGAAAGCTTTGTCCGTGAAGAATGGATTGGTCAACGTATCCATAACTCGCGTGTACTTAAAATAGTAAAGCAAACACGGCCACGGCAGTTTCTTTACTATGTGACAGAATATATTGATGGCCAAACGCTACGCGAGTGGATGAATCAACACTCACAACCTGATATTAAAGAGGTGCGCCTGATCGTTGAACAAATCGCCACCGGTTTGCGTGCCTTTCACCGCTTACAAATGTTGCACCAGGATCTGAAGCCAGAAAATATAATGATTGATGCCCATGGCAAGGTATCTATCATCGATTTTGGCTCAACCAAGATTGCTGGTATTGCAGAGATATTTTCACCCATTGAACAGCTTAACCTGCTTGGCACAAAAAACTACACGGCACCAGAATACCTGCTTGGCCAACCCGGTAGTAATCGCTCTGATATTTTTTCTCTTGCGACGATTACTTACGAATTACTCACTGGGAAATTACCCTACGGTACAATGCTGGATAAAATGACCAGTCTGAAGTCAACATCAAGTTTGAAATATCACCCTAGCAATCAGTACAATCCAATGATTCCGTTGTGGATGGATCGTTGTTTGCAAAAAGCCATTAGCCCTGATCCGGAAAGTCGCTATGGAATACTATCAGAATTTATTTATGACCTATCTCACCCTAATCATGCCCTTACACAGGGAATAAAACCCCCTATTTTAGAGCAAAACCCATTAGCATTCTGGCGCAGCTTGGCTATCATTATGATGCTATTCAGTGGGCTTTTACTTTACCTACTACTCACCTCTATGGGTATTAACAACTGAAAAACCGCAACGCTAAGCGGAGACAAACGTTATAATCGTCAGCCACTTTTAACCAATAGTTTCAGGCATGAAAAAAGAACAACAGCTCACCCCACTCGCTATCGCGGTACTGACTATTTCAGATAGCCGAAATGAAGACAATGACACTTCAGGACAGTTTCTTGTTGATGCATTAAAAAGTGCCGGCCATAAACTGGTTGAAAAACGCATTACAACAGACAATATCTATCGCATACGCGCTGCTGTATCCTCCTGGATTGCAAATAATAAAGTACAAGTAGTTATTTGCAATGGTGGTACCGGCTTAACAGGCCGCGATGGTACACCCGAAGCGATCAGCCCTTTGCTTGATAAAGTCATTGATGGTTTTGGCGAAATGTTTCGTGCTATTTCTATCGAAGAAATCGGCACATCCTCTTTGCAATCACGAGCCCTCGCAGGCGTTGCTAATGGCACAATCATTTTTTGTCTGCCCGGCTCTACTGGTGCTTGTACAACAGCATGGACACATATTATTAGTAAACAGCTTGATAGCCGCACACGACCCTGTAATCTAGTACAACTGATTCCGCGATTGATAGAACGATAGTATTTAACCATGTTATCTGAACACGAGGCGATTAAAACACTACTCGATCATGCACGAATACTCGTTAAAAAAGAAACCGTCTCGCTCAGCGATGCCAATGGTAGAGTCTGCGCAGTCAATATCGTCGCACCCATCAACGTGCCAAGCAGTGACAATAGTGCAATGGATGGCTTTGCCTGCAATAGCGCAGATATTCCATCGCAGTTATCAGTTTCTATTAGCCAACGCGTAATAGCTGGTAGTAACCCTGCACCACTTAAACCGGCAACTGCCGCGCGTATTTTTACTGGCGCAAGCCTACCCCAAGGGGCAGACTGCGTAGTGATACAAGAAGATTGTACCTACGATAATAAAACGGTTTTATTCAAGGTCACGCCAATATCTAGTCATCACGTTCGCTATGCGGGTGAAGATATACAGCAAGGCAATGTTGTATTACATAAAGGTGATGTGATTGGAGCCGTGCAAATTGGACTGATTGCCTCATTAGGCATCAATACTGTTTCTGTTTATCAACGCCTACGTATTGCGTTACTGACTACTGGCAATGAATTACTGGAACCCGGCACAGATGATGCCGACATACATAACGAAAGCGGCAAACGCTACAATTCCAACCGTTATGCCTTAAGCGCGCTTATTAACCAGCTAAGGTTTACCGTAACACACCACAAAATCGTTGCTGACAATCTGAGTGATACAGAAAATGAACTTGCGTTATGCAGCAAGGATGCCGATGTCATTATTTCAACAGGCGGTGTTTCCGTTGGTGATGAAGATTATATCAAAACGGCTTTACAAAATATTGGCACCATGTATTTATGGAAAATTGCTATAAAACCGGGGAAGCCACTAGTATTTGGTGCCATCGGTGACACACCTTTTATTGGTCTGCCCGGCAACCCGGTGTCTGCTCTGATTACATTTTTAATAATTGCACGGCCATTCTTATTATCATGTCAAGGCTTAAATAGTCGCCTAACAAATCAAGCACTAGTCAGTTATTCGGTCATCGCGAGATTTAGCTGGCTAACAAAAAATCGCAGTGAATACCTACGCGTAAAGCTAATACATCAAGGTGGACAGCTTTGTGCGCAAGCATATTCATCGCAGGATTCCGGAATTCAGTCATCGTTACATCATAGTGATGGACTTGTACGCATTGAAGCGGGGTGCAAAATCGAACCTGGTGATAAAGTCGATTACACTCCATATAGTGCTTTATTCAACCTGCCAGTATGAGCCCAGCGTGAATAGGGCACATGCGGACATATTGATTCTAGCTGGAGGTAAAGCACGGCGCCTAAATGGCATCGACAAGGGCTTGATAATGCTGAACAAAAAACCCTTGATTGAACATTGTATAGGACGATTGAATCACAATCTTTATCATAACAGGGCTAATCTAATCATTAGCGCCAATCGCAATCACGAGAAATATTCAAATTATGCACAACATGTTGTTAGCGACACAATCGGTGATTTTTCAGGCCCTTTAGCGGGTATCTATACAGCGTTAAAACATTTACAAAGCGAATATCTGTTAGTCATACCGTGCGATATGCCTTTTTTACCTTTAGATCTTTACGATCAATTAAAAAGCACAATACACAACAACGATGCTTGCACAGTAAAGCATTCAGACCAAATTGAGCCATTATTATTACTATTAAAGAAAACCCATATTCCTAGCATTGCAAACTATCTGAGTGATGGTCGCCGCAGTGTTATTGGTTGGCTACAAGAGAGTCATTGTGTCTATGCAGAATACAACGATAAAGCGAAGCACTGCATCAACACCTGGATTAATATCAACACTTGGCAAGATATCGAACTTGCTGAAACATTAATAACCGAACAGTTAAATGTAGAAAAATGTTTATCTAAGCCGAAGAATTTGTTCCTGACGTCCACTCTGTAACAAAAAAGAACGGTGTGGTTGAAATTCTGGCATTAATTCTAACAAGCGGCTTTGAGTAAAGCGTGGCGACGGACAGAGTTCACCATCATGTTTCTCACAATGCAAAGTATCTTCAGCCATAATGCGGTATTTTGCAGGCTGTGCTGCCATGTCTTTTTGCGTTGCTAAAGAGAAAAAACATAATGCATCAACGCTCGCGTACGTCGCGATGAAACGGGAAAATCGTCGGATATTTTCCTCACTAAGATAGTTAACAATGTCCCAGCCAAGAATGACATCAAATTGTTCCTGAGTATTAAAGGGTAATAACTCAGAGAACAGCGGGCTAAAAGCAGGGTGTTCAGCCCAAGGTTCGCCATCTAACGGCAGCGACTGTAACCAATCACCAATATACAAACGGCATTGATAAGAGGATAAAAACTCAACATTGTTAGTAAGCGGCTGCCCCAAGTCAAGAATGTTAACCTTTTTGCCTTTATTGATTCGCTCAAAGATCAGTTGTAACCCAGGCGATCGATATTCTAACTCATCAACATTGGGCGCTGAAAAAAGTGCAGCGCCCTGCGCTCTAAACATCGCTATTTCCTAATTGCAACGCGCCCTCGGGGTACAACAGCCTCAACCTTATGTCCATTACCTACATTGGCAGAACTAACAGCGGCAGGCTCAACAGACTTGTCAGTAGCAGGCTTGCTAGCAACGCTCATCTCGATACTGCCTTTAAATTTACAACCGTCTTCTAGTGCAACACGTGGTGCTTCGATATTACCTTGAACAACACCAGATTTTTTTATAATGACTTGCTCATCACCAAACAAGCCACCTTCGACACGCCCTTCAACAATAATGACACGGGCACGAACATCAGCTTTTACATGGCCATCTTTACCGACCATAAAGCTATTTTGTTTTAGTGTAATGGTCCCTTCAAGACGACCATGTACGATTAAGTCTTCTTCACCAATTAGATCGCCCTTAATAGCAATTGATGAACCAATTGTTGCTTGCCCACGACCACCTGTACTCACAGATGCTTTTGTTACCTGCTGTTCATTCATTTCAGATTCTGGTTTTCCAAACATATTAATCACTCACCTTAGGCGAGGCCAGAGACTACAGGCCGCCTAGTTAAATTACTTAGAAAAAAGTTTATTCCAAATATTACTAACCACTTCACGTTGCTGCTTATATGCCGACAATTTTATAATGGCAGCTTCACCCTGCAACGTTTGCCGGTGTACTGTCGCTCGGTATTCACGGTAAATATCCGCCAAGGATACGGCATCTCGCTTTGCCAACAAACCACGATTCGATAATAACTCCAACAGACGTATATTATCGGTAAATTGTGTCAAATCTTTATGACAATGTGCCCAACGTAAGACCAAATACTGCACGATAAATTCGATATCAGCAATACCCCCCACACCCTGTTTGAGATCGAATTCACTTTTTTTGTTCTTCTTCAGCTCTTTACGCATACGCTGTCGCATATCGGCCACATCAGACAATAACGCTTTGCTATTACGCTGTTGGCTCAAGATATTGCTACGCATGTCACCAAAGCGTTGCATAACGCGCTCATGGCCTGCCACCGCTCTAGCCCTTACCAAGGCTTGGTGCTCCCAGGTCCAGGCATCTTGCTGTTGATACTCGAAAAATGCATCGATGGGGCTCACTAGCAAACCAGAGGCACCACTCGGTCGCAAACGTAAATCCATCTCGTAGAGCACACCTGCTGGCGTATGACTACCCATAATATGCATCACCCGCTGCACCAAACGCGCGAAAAATACTGCATTATCAATAACTTCGTCACCATCAGTAGCGCCTTCATCACCGCCATCATGCAAGAAAACCAAGTCAAGGTCAGAACCGTAGCTCAACTCGATACTGCCGAGCTTGCCGTAGGCAACTATGGCTATTCCAGGGTGATAAGTTTCACCATCACGGATCTCGCTCGGCCTGCCATAACGTACGACAAAGTCAGTCCAAACAATCGTGATGACCTTATTTAAGATGGTTTCAGCAATCGAGGTCAAATGATCACTAACTTCCATCAACGGATAAACACCCGCAACATCGGCAGCAGCAACGCGTAAAACCTGATTCATCTTAAAATGACGAAAGACCTCCATCTGCTGCTCAAGATCATCATCTGCGATACCCATCAATGAATTGCTTAACGCACCACCCAAAGAATGAGAATCCAATGGTGCATAAAGAGCACGCACATCCAGCAACAGATCCATCAATATGGGTGTCGCGATCAGCTGATCAGTCGCCCACGGACTTGCCGCACACAAGGTAACAAGTTGGGTTAACGCTGCCGGGTTTTCTTGCAATAAAATTAAATAAGTGACACGGCGAGATACTGCCTCAACAACATTAATAACACGCGTTAGAACAACCTCTGGTTCGCCTCGCTCACCAACTTCCATTAATAAAATTGGCATAAGCTGATCGACACGTTTCCGTGCTTGTGCTGTCAATAGACGATAAGCAGTAGACTCTGCATAAGAGAAAAGAATCTCAAAAGCCCGATCACCATCGGCATAACCTAAACTATCAAACTCGGCGACATCCTTACTACCATCCAAAACAGACTGCCAAGCATCAATCGCTATTTCATCAACACCATTACTCTCTTTTTCAGGCGCCGCAATCAAGGCATCGAAATGCGTGCTAACACGATTACGGTGTTGGTTTAGCTCATCAGAAAATTCATCCCAATCATCAAACCCCATGGCTAAAGCGATACGAAGCTGGCCTATGTTATCTTGCGGTAAAGCATGTGTTTGCTCATCACGCCATGCTTGCAGTCGATTCTCAAGCTTACGCAAAAAACGGTAGGCAACAATTAATTCCTGCACCGCCTGCTGCGGTAAATAATTCAGCCGGCCAAGGTAATCCAATATGGTAAGAATAGGGCGCTGTCGTAGAGCCGCCTGCCAACCACCACGAATAAGCTGAAAGGTCTGACCTATAAATTCAATCTCGCGAATGCCGCCACGACCTAATTTAATGTCGCCCTGTTTACCTTTGCGCTTTACTTCAGCACTGATTGCTGCCTTCATTGTGCGCAACTCATCGACACTGCCATAATCAAGATAACGACGATAGACAAATGGCGTTATGATTTTTTGCAATGCTTTCTTTGATTCCTCACTACCGGTAACGACACGCGCTTTCACCATGGCATAGCGCTCCCATTCGCGGCCATGCGTTTCATAGTAATGACTTAAACAATCATAACTCACTGCCAAAGGCCCACTTTTACCAAAAGGACGCAGTCGTACATCAACACGAAAAACAAAACCATCTGCCGTCTTTTTATCCAGTGCTTTTATAAAAGATTGACATAGCCGAATAAAGAACTGTTCATTACTACAACTGCTAGCAGCGCCTTTAGTTTCACCCTCTTCCGGGTAACAAAAGATTAAATCGATATCTGAAGAAAAATTAAGCTCGCCAGCACCAAGTTTGCCCATGGCGATAATAACAAGCTGTTGCTGCTGACCACTTTTTTCACCCTGAGGCGTTCCATATCGCTCACAATGTAATCGATAGAGGTGATCATTGGTTGTCTTGATAACACTATCTGCTAAAGCAGATAGCTCGCGCATCGTGGTATCAATATCCGACCACTTGGCAAGATCACGCCAAGCAATGCGAACCATCTCTCTACGCCGAAATTGACGCAAGACACTGGCTAATTCATTTTCGCTATCCAGTTCTGCACACAAGATATGCAGTTTTTCATCGTACTCAGTCGAAGAATAATCCGTAAGCAAGTCACCGCCACCAATAAGCTCGGCCAACATAGCGGGGTTTTGTACAGAGCTATCAGCAATATATTCGCTGTAAGCCCAGACACGCCACAGCACCTTAAGTAAATCTGGGTGTGTGACTAGACGCACCTTAGCGGCCTTCGCTGCGCGATGAAAAGAGCCAAGATAAGCAGTAACGGAGGCGCGCAACTCAACGGGCATTTCTCCTAAAACCGATAATTGGCTATTAGAGAGCAATGCCATTACACACTCCCTCTACCAAACAAAGTGCTACATCAATAACTGCCATATTCCCCACGCACCATAATCCTATTTTCTGTAGCTTATACTAGACAAGATAAAAATTAAAGACGCCTCTCATTTATTCTGAACGAGGCAGATTGTGATCTAAAGTATTTAAATTTTTACTCTGGCGGTATGTAGCATTCCAAGAGTCCGTTAACATGCTCTGAGCATAAAGAAAACTCATGAACAAATAAAAGGTTCCTAAAGCCTGGCTGATGCTAGCTTGGCTTATGCAAATGACAGCAAACACTATGCAGATTATTGAGATTCACTTTTTCCGGGTAGATACGCCGACATTCATCCAACACCTTCGGGCAACGCGGATTAAAATAACAACCTACAGGTGGCGCCGATGGCGAAGGCAAATCTCCTTCAAGCCGTATCACATCACGCCGACTTTCATCATCCAAAGTCGGAGCTGCTGATAATAATGCTTCAGTATACGGGTGCGCTGGCTTAGCAAACACTGTACTGACTGGGCCATGCTCGACAATACGGCCCAGATACATCACAGCCACATCATGCGCCAGGTATTCAACCACAGATAAATTATGGGTGATAAACAAATAGGCTAGGCCATGACGTTGCTGTAGTTCCTTTAATAAATTTAATATCTGCGCCTGCACCGATACATCCAGCGCACTGGTAGGCTCATCACAGATGATGAGTTTGGGATTAACCGCTAAAGCGCGAGCAATACAAATGCGCTGCCGTTGACCGCCAGAAAATTCGTGAGGATAACGCTGCTTACTGTCAACGGCCAAACCAACCTGGTCTAATAATTCATCAATACGATGGTCTCGCTCACCACGCGTGGCAAAGGTATTTTGTGCAATCATTCCTTCAGCAATAATATCCTTAACCATCATTCGCGGATTCATTGATGAATAGGGGTCTTGAAAAATAATCTGAATGTCAGAACGTAAACCACGCAAAGTCTTTTTATCTAATGTCGTCAAATCATAGCCGTTAAATTCAACTTTACCCGAAGTGGGTTTCAATAATTGCAGAATACCTTTACCCGCTGTGGTTTTACCGCAACCGGATTCACCCACCAAAGCCAGCGTGTGACCTTCAGCGATCTGTAAAGACACACCGTCAACCGCTTTGACATGGCCCACTGTCCGCTTGAGAAAGCCTTTTTGAATCGGGAAATGAACTTTAAGATCATTAACCTTTAGTAATATGACATCACCAGGACGGGTTTGTGTTTTGTTCTTTTGCGTTTGTATTTTAACTACTATCGTTTGGTCAATGGCTTGCTCAATCGTTTCATCGAAGCGATGACAACGCACACCAATCTCATTATTTCCCAGCCAGCGCGGCAGGGTTTGTCGGCACACCTCCCAGGCATAATCACAACGATCAACAAAACGACAACCTGAAAAATGGGTCAACAGCGAAGGCACACTGCCTTCAATAACTGCCAGCGACTCATCCCGCTTATTGGCCTGTGGTAATGACTTAAACAATTTACAGGTATAAGGGTGTCGTGGTGTGCTAAAAAATTCATCACGACTTGCTTGCTCAACAATTTGACCGGCATACATCACAGCAACACGATCAGCAATATTCGACACCACAGCCAGGTCATGGGTAATAAACAACATGGCCATATTGGTTTGGCGTTGCAGGTCATTGAGCAATTCAAGCACCTGCGCTTGAATGGTCACATCCAAAGCGGTTGTCGGCTCGTCAGCGATAAGTAACTCTGGCTCACCAGCCAATGCGATAGCAATCATCACTCGCTGTTTCATACCGCCTGAAAGTTGGTGCGGATATTCTTTATAGCGTCGCTTGGGGTCGGGTATACCTACTGCATCCAATAATTCAATCACCCTTACCTTAGCTTGCACGCGCTTTAGCGGTGAGTGACATAACACCGATTCAATGATCTGTTCACCAATCGTTAAAACAGGGTTGAGTGACGACTGCGGTTCTTGAAAAATCATGGCAACACGGCCACCACGCATGGCACGCATATCCATTTCACTTAATTGTAATAAATCGGTGCCCGCTAAATTCACTGAACCCTCAACAATGCGCCCTGCTGGTTCTGGCACTAAACGCATTATTGATAATGCCGTCATTGACTTGCCGCAACCCGATTCACCTAGCAGGGCAAACGTCTCACCCTTACGCACATCAAAACTGATGCCATCAACGGCACGCAGCACACCGCGACGGGTATTGAATTGCGTCTTGAGATTAGTAACGCGCAGTAATACATCTGTATCTGTTGGCATGATTACTTTAGCGTCCATGAATTAGGGCCTGTTAACACTATAAACATGGCAGCGACGGAGGCCATTTTTTCGCAGGACAAGGCGTACCCCAAGGGCACTTCCTCGGGAATGCTGTCGCACTCCCTCACAGCGCGGTGAGCGCTGTGTATTTGCGGTACACAAGCGAGCTGCAACACAGGGCTGCGGAAAAATGGCCTCGTCCCTTCGGGTTGCGCCCCAAATCGAGCCAGGCGGCGTTACTCGTCGTTCATTTAGCACCACTAAATCTCTCTCTTCGTGCCTTGCACCCCAAGAGCCTGCCCCCGCGAAGGCGTGGGGGCACTTCCTGCGGGGCGCCTGGCCCGATTTTGGGCGGCGGCGCCAACAGTAGGCGCTTTTAGGCGACGCTGCCATGTTTATAGTGTTAATAGGCCCTGGGATCAAAGGCATCACGCACCGCGTCTGAAAACAGGTTGGCACATAACACCAGTAAAAACATAAAAATAAATGCCGCGACCAGCGACCACCACACCACTGGCTCACGTGCCATTTCAAGACGGGCACCATTAATCATATTGCCCCAACTTATCATCGATGGGTCTACTCCTATACCGATATAGGACAATACCGCCTCAGCCAAAACCAGGCCACTAAAGTCGAGCACCAGGGTAATCAAAACGATATGCATGACATTGGGCAAAATATGGCGCGACAAAATTCGTGTGTGCGACACACCAAAGGCCTGCGATGCCTGGATATAATCGATTTCCCTTAGCTTTAAAGCCTCGCCACGCAGCAAACGACATAAGCCGACCCAGCCCGTAACACCCAGTATCAAACAGAGAAACAATAAACGCGCATCGGCACGTTCGGCAATGGTAGAAAATTGATCAGCATTGTTTTGAATATAAACGTCGATCATTAATATCGATGCCGCAATTAGTAACACCCCTGGAATCGAGCTTAGTGTAGTGTAAATATATTGAATCACATCATCAACACGGCCACGAAAATAACCTGCCATAATGCCAAGCACCAATGCAAACGGCAACACAAATAAGGTTGTTAAACTACCGATGACCAAACCAGTACGAATACTTTTCAAGGATAGATAGAGCACGTCTTGACCCACTTTGTCTGTCCCCAAAACATGGTAATACGGCGCCAAACTAGACAAACACAAGCACACAAAAGTGATGACAAAACCGGTTAATAATAAGGTGCGCCAAGGCACATCGGTGGCTCCCGACTTTAACAAACTCAGCTGTTGACGATAATTATTTGAATATTTTCGTGATAGAAAATAACTTAGTAGCGCAATCGCAAGCAGCAATACCAACAGCGCTTTAATCACAGCACGAGCAACCTTGCTCAGGATATCTGGTACACGTTGCGAAATATCGTCAAGATGGGCGCCACCATAAACAAGACGTGGAAACTCACGCACTATACTGCCATCGGGTAATTCAATGGTTTCCTTAGCATAAGAATTTGTGGCAAAGGGAGCAGAATAGGTTTTCTCCTGCTGAGAACGTAACGTAGTCAAAATAATATCAAGCACTGACACCACTTCGGATGAAAACACGGGATCGTTACTGTTGTTCCCGCTATCACGTTGTTCACGAACATGAAACGAATCAGCAAGACCAATAAGAACATAGACGATTAACACCATAGCTGCCGACATCGCCAAAGGCCGCCGTACAACTTGACGCCACGGCCGTAGCAAGTGCTCATGTCGGCGTGCATAAAAGAAAAAAGCAAGCCCAAAGAACACAAGCAAATAGACTAGCCAGTCAGTCCATAGCGGTGAGAATTGATAACCAAATAAATACATGATCGCTATCAGTTCCTGTTAGCCCGTATATTTCACGAAGGGTTCGGGATTCAGAGAAAATCTGGCTAAGTAGTTTGGTCGATCATCCGAAAAAGCATAGTGGTAACTATGGTTTGAGGGGGATCGGGCAAAATGCGACGCCAGATTTACTCTGAAACCGAACAGGACAAACTGTCGCAATAGATTGCGACCTTTATTCAAACCTAAAATATTGATATATAGACTAAACATTATCAAGTATCGTCCGCCTTCGTGAAATATGCGGGTTAGTTAAGGCGCACACGCGGATCAACCAGCGTATAAGAAATATCCGTTAATATCAGGCCAATGATATATAGCACGGAACCCAAAAAGACCATGGCGCGAACAATAGCGAAATCTTGTGCCTGTATGGCGTCGATAACATAACTACCCAAACCTGGTATACCAAAAAATGATTCGGTGACCAGGCTGCCCATAAATAAAATAGGTAAGATAACAACAATACCCGTTAAAATCGGGATCATTGCATTTTTCAGTACATGCTTGAACAGAACCACGCTTTCAAACAAACCCTTGGCGCGTGCTGTGCGCACATAATCACGGTTAATCTCTTCGAGAAAAATTGTGCGATACCAACGTGTGCCGGCACCAATGCCACCTATCAAACCAACAATCACAGGCAACACAAGGAATTTAATCGCATCTAGCCCATCGTCATAACCGGATATGGGCACCAAATGCAAAGACTTGCTAATGAGATATTGACCACCAATGATATAAAACATGGACGATATTGACATCAATACCACGCCTATAATCACTCCTGCGACATCAATATAGCTGGCACGAAAAAAGGCCAAAATCATGGCAGCGGTGATATTAACTAACAAACCAATAATTAACGAAGGAATGGCGATGGCTAAACTTGGCCACATGCGTTGACGAATATCATAGCCAATATCACGGCCATCATCGGCAGCACCAAAATCGAAAACAAATAATTTGGCTGATTTTTCAAAAAAAATCGTTTCTTTGAATTTGTCGATACCACTGACATCCGCGTTATACAATAATGGTTTGTCGTAGCCTCTGGCTACCTTCCATTTGGTGATCGCTGCTTCAGTGACGTGTTTATCGCCCAGGTGTACACGCGCAATATCATCAGGCGAATTAACAACAAAGAATAGTGCAAAGGTAATCAAATTGACGCCAATTAATATCGGTATTGCGTAAAGCAAACGCCGTATTATGTAGGCCAGCATTAAATATCTATCCGTGTAGGCTTGATCAAAGTAACTGAAGCCGAATTAGAAGATAGCGCAGCAGCACGTTGACGTTTTTTATAAGCAACAAAGGCTGGCGCAACCACCATGGCAAGTAATAATAAGAGTAAATACACTGGCCACAATATCGCTGTATTCCATTCGGCACGTCTTTGCTCACGCATTAACGGATCGACACGTTTATATTTCAAGGTATTATTTGCAATATCGGCAGGCTTAGTATTTTTTAACCATTCATGTTGCAAGCTAAACACTTTAGGATGAAAACCCCACAACCAAGGGCCATCCTTTCTCGCGATATCAATCATTTCTTTAATGACTGTCCTTCTTTTTTGGCCATTAGGCAAGTTTTTCATTGTTTCAAAGAGCTTGTCAAATTTTGCATTGGCATAGTTTGCTGCATTCTCACCATTGAGCTGTGCTTTTTTATTCGGCCCGTATAAAAGGAATAAAAAATTCTCCGGATCAGGATAATCCGCATTCCAGCCCCAGCCGAATATCTGCGCCTTGCCATCACGCATCTTCTGCTGAAACCGATTATAGTCAGTGCTGCGAATAACCAACTGTATATTGAGCTTCTTAAACTGTTTTCGCCACCAGTCTAGCGTTGCCTTGGCCGCCGGCCCCACAGCAGGCGTATCATAGTGAAGCAGCAAGGGTTTACCCGAAGATTGATCAATGCCATTGGCATAGCCGGCCTTGGCTAATAAGGCACGCGCTTCTTCAATTGATTTACGTTGCGCTCGCCCGTTAACGACATCATAAACATAACGATTAATGCCTGTCTCACCCTCTTCATAACCGAATATGCCTGGCGGTATAGGTCCTTGCCCTGGAATACCACGACCGTTTGAAAAAATAGCAATATATTCTTCGTAATCAACAGTGATCGCAATAGCACGACGTAACAAACGTGCCCGCTCACTGTCACCACCGACTACAGGGTCTAACATGTTAAAGCCACCATAGTAGGTGGATGTTGCAACAGTCGTCAGCAAATCAATGCCGCGCTGTTGCATCTCCTCGGTTAAGGTGGCATCACCACCGCCAGAAATATTCACCGCCTGATCAAAACTGTCTGAACCTATACCCGAGCTATCGTAATAGCCTTGCAAAAACTTGTTCCAATAGGGTATGTTTTCTTTTTCCAGGCTAAACACTACCTTGTCGATAAAAGGCATGACCTGCCCAGCATCAACCAACAAGCCTGCCTCTTCATCGCCAGGCTCCCCTTCACTGGGGTAGGCCTCGCCACGAAAATTAGGGTTTTTTTCTAA
>JAESQP010000148.1 GCA_016765075.1 Gammaproteobacteria bacterium | reverse complement strand
CTGGCGACAACATCAAAGTAGATGTAGCGTTGATTGCGCCGATTGCGATGGAAGACGGCTTGCGTTTTGCTATTCGCGAAGGTGGTCGTACTGTTGGTGCGGGTGTTGTCACTAAGGTGGTTGAGTAATCGACCGCTTTGTTAGTCGATTGGCTTGAGAGGTTTTGGGTTTACGTTAGGCGATAGGCCAGTAGTTCAATTGGTAGAGCGTCGGTCTCCAAAACCGAAAGTTGGGGGTTCGAGTCCCTCCTGGCCTGCCATTTATGCTTACGTGAATCCCATTGTTAATTTAAAAAGAGTTGTTGTACCTGTATCCCGAGGCGAGGGCACATTGTAAATGGCAGATAAAATAAAGCTGGCGCTGGCGATTTTGATCGTGCTGGCCGCCGTTGCCGGTTTTTATGTTTATGGTGATCAGCCGACACTGTTTCGTGTGCTTGGCTTGTTGGTGGCATTGATTATTGCGACGCTGGTTGCTATCCAGACCACACCTGGGCGTACAGCGCTGGGGTTTCTTGGCGACGCTCGTATGGAAGTGCGCAAAGTGGTGTGGCCGACACGCAAGGAAACGGTGCAGACGACCTTGATTGTTTTGGCTATGGTTATTGTTGTGGCCATTGGCTTATTTTTGATTGATTCGTTTTTGTTGTGGGCAGTCAATTCGTTGCTTGTTGGTGGAGAATAAAGCATGGCAAAACATTGGTATGTAGTGCATGCCTATTCTGGCTTTGAGAAACAGGTGGTGCGTTCTTTAACAGGTCGTATCGCCTATGCCGGTATGGAAGACAGTTTTGGCGATATTTTGGTGCCAACCGAAGAAGTTGTCGAAATGCGTGGCGGTCAAAAGCGCAAGAGTGATCGTAAATTCTTTCCAGGTTATGTCTTGGTACAGATGGAAATGAACGATGAGAGCTGGCATCTAGTTAAAGATGTGCCACGGGTTTTGGGCTTTATTGGCGGCACTAGAGATAAGCCAACGCCAATCACAGATAAAGAAGCTGACAATATTTTGCAGAGGGTGCAGGAGGGTGTCGAGCACCCGGCTCCTAAAGTATTGTTTGAGGTGGGTGAAGTAGTGCGCGTCATCGATGGGCCGTTCGCTGATTTTAATGGTGTTGTAGAAGAAGTGAATTATGAAAAGAGCAAGCTGCGTACTGCAGTCTTGATCTTTGGTCGTTCTACTCCTGTTGAGCTTGATTTTGGTCAGGTTGAAAAAGGCTAAGGAGTCTCTGATTTGAGTTCGGGCTGGCTGAATTGAAGATATTTGATTCAAGGCGGTCGATTATGGCGGAGTTAGAGGTTTGCTAGTTAAAGATTGACAAGAGTCGAAGGGTTTGCCTTCGACATGGGGAGCCGAAAGGCGTTTGTACCCACTAAAGAGGAAATAAAGCATGGCAAAGAAAATCGAGGCCTACATTAAATTGCAGGTCAAGGCCGGTCAGGCCAATCCAAGTCCGCCGGTTGGTCCCGCATTAGGTCAGCATGGGGTCAATATTATGGAATTCTGCAAGACCTTTAATGCGCAGACACAAAGCATGGAACCGGGGCTGCCTATTCCTGTTGTAATTACCGTCTACAGTGACCGTAGTTTTACCTACATCACCAAGACTCCGCCGGCCTCAATCTTATTGAAGAAGGCAGCGGGCATCACTTCCGGCAGTAAAACGCCTCATACCGACAAGGTGGGTAACGTTACGCGTGCGCAGTTAGAAGAAATTGCCAAGACGAAAGAGCCAGATCTTACCGCGGCTGATCTTGATGCTGCAGTGCGTACTATTGCCGGTAGTGCGCGCAGTATGGGCATTACGACGGAGGGTGTTTAATCATGGCGGTAACCAAGCGAGCAAAGGCCATTGGTGAAAAAGTAGATGCAGATAAGCGTTATCCAATTGCCGAAGCGCTAGCAATGATTAAAGAGTTATCGACAGTCAAATTTGACGAGTCTGTTGATATTAGCGTCAATTTGGGTATTGACCCACGCAAATCTGATCAGGTTGTGCGTGGTGCCACCGTGTTGCCTAAAGGCACGGGCAAGCAAGTGAAGGTTGCCGTGTTTGCTCAGGGTGCTAATGCTGATGCTGCTAAAGAAGCTGGCGCTGATATTGTCGGTTTTGAAGACCTTGCCGAGCAAGTTAAAAAAGGTAATTTTGATTTTGACGTGGTTATCGCGTCACCTGACGCCATGCGTATCGTTGGTCAGCTGGGGCAGATTTTAGGCCCACGCGGATTAATGCCTAACCCTAAAGTGGGCACAGTGAGTCCCGATGTTGCCGGTGCCGTGAGAAATGCCAAGGCAGGTCAAGTACGTTATCGTGCTGACAAGGCCGGTATTATTCATTCAACTATTGGCCGTATAAGCTTTGATGTTGATGCACTTAAAACCAATCTAGATGCGCTGATTGCTGACTTGGTGAAAGCCAAGCCTGCAACTGCCAAAGGCATCTATATGAAGAAAGTGACCGTATCTTCGACGATGGGGCCAGGGTTGACAATCGATACTTCGACACTTTCTATTTAGTTTTTACTGGTTTTTCGCTGTAGTTAAGCTACGGTTTGTATTTTTTTTGATTTGGTGGGCTATCGGAGCAGTAAAGCCGATACCCGTCGAAGACCGCAGGTGCGTTGAGTGGCCACGATAGATCTAATGGCCGCAAGAGGTCTAATTGAGTGCGATAGCACTTGGCCTGCGCAGACGGCGTGATGCCCCGGACAGTCCTGGAATAGATGGGTCTGCTGACGGCCACCGTAAGGGGCGAGTTTAGGCTCGCATTGTGAAGTGATGAGCGTGTTGTTTACGTTTCATCGCAAGGTGTAGGAGGTGAACAGTTGTTAACGTTGCAAGACAAAAAAGCTATTGTCGCTGAAGTGAGTGATGTGGCGTCGAGCGCACAGTCAGCTATTGCTGCTGAGTATCGAGGTCTTACGGTCGACGAAATGACTCAGTTGCGTGCACAGGCGCGCGCCACTGGCGTCAAGCTGCGTGTCGTTAAAAACACGTTGGCGCGGCGAGCGTTGAAAGAAACTGATTATGCTTGTATGACGGAATCATTGGTTGGGCCGCTGTTGCTGGCTTTTTCTTTAGAAGAAGCCTCTTCAGGGGCAAAATTGATCCATGATTTCGCAAAAGAGCATGACAACCTTAAGGTTAAGATTGTCGCGTTAGCTGGCAAACTATTACAGCCAGAAGATATCAAGGCATTGGCAAGCATGCCGTCTCGTGATGAGGCAATTGCATTGTTTATGGCTGTGATGAGAGCGCCAATCGAGAAACTTGTTCGTACTGCTAATGAGCCTGTAGCGAAGTTTGTTCGCACTGTGGCGGCTGTACGCGATTCAAAATCTTAATGGTCTGTTGCCTGTTATTTATCAGGCCAGGCAATAACTTAACTATTTATTTTAGGAGCTAAATCTAATGGCTGTCAGTAAAGAAGATATTTTAGAAGCAATTTCAAACATGACTGTAATGGAAATCGTTGATCTGATTTCAGAAATGGAAGAAAAATTCGGTGTTTCTGCGGCTGCTGCGGTGGCTGCTGCACCTGCTGCTGCGGGCGATGCTGGTGGCGCTGCTGTTGAGCAAACTGAGTTTGATGTTGTGATGACAAGCTTTGGTTCTGCCAAAGTGGCTGTCATTAAAGCCGTTCGTGCTATCACTAGTTTAGGTTTGAAAGAAGCGAAAGAAATGGTAGAAGGCGCACCTTCTACTATTAAAGAAGGCGTTTCAAAGGATGATGCTGAAGAGGCTAAGAAACAGCTTGAAGAAGCTGGTGCTTCAGTAGAGCTTAAATAAGCGTTGCCAAAAGCATCGCTAAAAGCGTCGATTGCTGACGTCTATTTTGAGTGACGTTTACGGGTCAGTACTTTATGTACTGGCTCGTAGGTGCGTCTTGATTGTTTTGTCTGTTTTTTAAAATAGACAGTTGTTTAATTGCTG
>JAESQP010000147.1 GCA_016765075.1 Gammaproteobacteria bacterium | reverse complement strand
TTCGCCTTCGCATTGTAAACGATTAGCACTGTAACAGGACACAAAGGCGAGTAAAGAAGCACACAACATGAGTCATAAACACAAACGTTATCGAAATGAAAACTATTCTTATTTATCTTTAAAAAACAATAACTTAAGTTGACTAAAAAGCTGCCGAATGTTAGCTTAGCCGTAATATAAGCAGGCTAATTATCTCCAACCTGAGAAACAGGTGGTGACAACATGGGAGTAAACACAATGAAAGGCGATGCAAAGGTGCTGGAGTTTTTAAATGGTGCATTAAAAAATGAACTGACTGTCATTAATCAATATTTTTTACACGCCAGGATGTATGAAAACTGGGGCTTTAAAAAGCTCGGTAAAATGGAATTTAAAGAATCCATTGATGAGATGAAACATGCTGATCAGATCATTGAACGCATTTTGCTGCTGGAAGGGCTGCCTAATGTGCAAGACCTGGGCAAATTACTCATTGGTCAAGATGTGCCTGAAATGCTGGCGGCTGACCTCAAGCAAGAATACATTGCTCACGCACACTACACAGCCGGTATCGCTCATTGTGAAGAAGTAAAAGATTACGTCACACGTGATTTATTTACTAACATTCTCGAAAGTGAAGAAGAGCACATCGACTGGTTAGAAACCGAAATAGAATTGGTTGAAAAGCTAGGCATACAAAATTATTTGCAATCTGCTGCTTACGATATGCCAGAGTAGTTTATATATCGGAGTAGTTTATATACCAGCGTAGCTCTCTACGTAACCAACCCAAACGTGGACTTGAACATGAGCAAGCAGTTCGACCAATAACAAAAAAGGGCTGTAATACAGCCCTTTTTTTATTGTCTTAATGAAATATCAGAGAAAGCAAACAGTTATGGTCTCCTCTGTTTCAAAGAACCTACTGTTTTAGAGGAGTTTCGCTAGCTAGCGAAACTTGTTGCCACCATGTCACTGACCGTAGCAGAGGCATAATGCACTTGCTGACGCTCATGCTGCGAGTCTAATGACTCACGAATACACTGTTTGGCATGGCAACAACACTTGCCACATTGCGTTGCGACACCTAGCGTGTCCGACAAATCTTTAAGTGAACGTGCACCGTCATCAACCGCGGATTCAATATCGCGCTCGGTAATACCGTGGCAGAGACAAACGTACATTAGCCGAACCTCCTGAACGCAAAAAAAGATAAAACGTTCACTTGGAACCCACAGTAATGCAAATGATAATGATTGTCAATAAGATTTGTAGTGTCGACTAATGACTATCTGGGGCAACCAATAAACTACGCCCCCCGCGTTGCACACCCATTATATGCGCTTAGATCAGGCTTTGTGAGACTTACCAGGCTGCTCAATGACTCCCTAACAACTGTACGATACGGAACCCCGCAACATAAGTTCCAATGGCGGAGCCTACTGTTGTCAGTAAAAAAACCAGCAAGGTGCGTGATACTCGGTTGTGATACCAGCCTTTAAGTGAAGTGGCATCCTCCCTCAAACGCTTAAAATCCATGACTCTGGGTTTGCGCAGCATAGTTTCAACCAAACCGGTCACCATGCCTACCCCAAGCATAGGATTAAGTGATGTTAGGGGCGCAGCAAAAAATGCGGTAACAATTGTCAGCGGGTGTGCCAACGCAATGATGCCGCCCAACGCAGCAAGACCACCATTAATTAGCAGCCATTCCAATAATAATTGCCAACCCAGTTCGGGGCTACGTGAGAAACCAATGGCAAAACCCGTAATGACTAACGCTGCGATCAACCACGGTAGCCATTTTAAGACACTATGACCTTTAGCAATGGTGTTTAAATTTTGCAAACACTGATCAAGATCATCAGGTGGTGTATCAATATAGCTAGCCATACCATTGAGATGACCCGCACCCACAACCACTAACACCTTCTGTCCTGGGTGGTCTTTTGCGTATTGACCCAGCTTGGCCGCCATGTACTGATCACGTTCATCAACCAACGATTGATAAATCTCTGGCGCTTCACCTGAGAATTCACTGAACACCTGGTTTAACATATCGCCACGTTTGAGTTGTTCGATGTCTGCCTCGGATACATCAGCACGACTTAGCAAACTGCCAAATAACCCGGAAACCAGCATCATGCGTTTGTACCAGGGCACGCCTTTATAGACGCGACGTAAGGTAGTACCGATATTACGATCAATCAGCAGCAAGGGAATATTCTCCTCACGGGTACGCTCTATCGCCACGCGCATTTCAGCGCCAGGCTTAATGCCAAGTTTATCGGCTAACCGCTGCTGGTAAGCACCTAACATTAAACTGGCAGCCACCATTGGCACTTTGCCGGCACGAATGACCTGAAACAAATCAAGCTGCGCATCGGCATCAGCATTGTCAATCGAACGCAACCGATCGGCACACAGTTCTATCGCTACCGCATCGAAATCGTCCTGGGCTATTAATGCTGCAACAGCATCAGCACTAGTTTGAGACACATGGGCGGTACCAAGAATGGTAAATTTCGTACCATTGATCTCACGCACAATAAGTGGCTGATCTGTTGCCAATGACGAATGACTATCACTCATAAATTACTTCCAATTTTAAACGCTGAACCACGAGAGTTCTTTTTACTCCCCATTGAAGGGAATACGTTGTTTTAAAGTTAGCTGCTTGCCAATTTGGGAAAAATCCAACTGCCGTAAAAAAGACATGCCAAGCAAAATTTCTTCGCCATCCATATGCGGATTAATACTCGCCCTGACGTCATTTAATTGAATGACTCCCAGCTCGACTCGATCAAGCTGCGTGGCAAAAACTTGCACTATGCCATTGGCCGTTATCACACGATGACCAGCGCCACGACGCAGGCCAACACGCTGTGCAACCGCCTCGGGGATACTGACATTGGTGGCGCCGGTATCGAGCAAGAACACCACATCGTGACCATTTATTTTGCCACTGGCAACGTAATGACCATAGCGGTTACGCTCTAAAATGACTTCGGGCTTACCCTCAACGCTAACACGACCAGTCACCTGCTGATTGGGGTTACGTTGCTTATCCAGTAGCCCACCGAAAAAATAGGTCAAGCCCAGCAAAACGATAGCCCACATGATATAGATCATCCACTGACCTATTTTGCGTGTATCAGGGAGTTGTTGCTGGTTGTTATCCATAAGGGAATGTGGGGGCAATACAGTAAAATAAAACCGTTATCGGCTAGCTAGCAGAGCGCCAGCATTCAGATCAAGCATTGAGATCCGGAATCAGCTCGCTTTCCATGCTCGCGATCATGTCCTTTAAAATCAGCTTGCGTTTCTTGAGGCGGCGCAAACGTACTTGATCGACAGCCGGATTCTCTGCCAGTGAAGCAATCGCTTCATCCAGATCTCGGTGCTCTACTTTAAGCTCCTGCAAATCAGCACGTAGTTGTAACTGCTCCGCCTCTTGGTTATTGATCTCTGTCATCCTTACTCAGCCATTCACTGCACGACGGCAGATATCGTGGCATTATAGCAAGACTATACTAGCCCGCATTTCTCACCAGATTGACGAGCCCTCGCTTGATCTTTGAATCCACAAGGGATTTTACTCAGTCGGAAATACACTCTGTTATTCCGCTCCTTCGTAAAATCCCTTGTGAATCCAAATCTCCGCGCGATCATCTCGCCACCTGGTGAGAAATGCGGGCTAGCCTCTGACTATATGGGTATTAGCTACCTAAACACAGCCTTAAATTGGAAAATTGCCTTAAATTGGAAAATTTTAAATCTCGGCTAGACTTTCGTGAATTTTAAGCGTTAGCATATTCCTCCTAACTTTAGCGCCATCACTAACTAACCATTTTTGGAACCATTATGCTAAATCAAACTAAACACTTATTTCGCAAATCGTTATGTATGCTTAGCCTGCTGAGCCTTATTATCGTTAGCCAAACTGCCTCAGCTGCGCCCGAAGCAAAGTTAATTGATTTTTGGTTGGATCATGCTGAGAACAACACTATCGATCACCAGGCCTGGCAAAGCTTGCTCGATGAATATCTTGTTGCCGGAAACAACGGCGTTAACTTGTTCAAATATGGCGCTGTCAGCAATAGCGATCATAAAGCCCTTAAGGCTTACCTGACAACACTACAAGCCATTGACCCTCGTCAATATGACCGCGCCGAACAAATGGCCTACTGGATCAATTTGTATAACGCCTTAACCATAGATGTCGTGCTCGACGCCTACCCAACAAAGTCAATACTTAAAATTGGTGGCTCATTCTTCTCGCCCGGCCCCTGGAACAAAAAATACCTGAAGATAGCCGGACAAAAACTTAGCCTCAATGATATCGAACACGGCATTCTTCGCCCCATTTGGCAGGATTCACGCATTCATTATGTCGTTAACTGTGCCAGTTACAGCTGCCCCAACCTCAGCGCCATTGCCTATACAGCGGAAAACACCGACGAACAACTGACTACCGCAGCCAAGGATTACATTAATAACCCAAGGGGAGTTACTGTCGATGGTGAAGACCTGTTATTGTCGAAAATATTCGATTGGTATCAAGTCGACTTTGGCAACAATGAAAAAGAACTGTTAGAACAACTGGCAAATCATGCAGAACCTGAGCTTGCCAAGCGTTTGCTAAACCATGATGGCGATATTGACTACGACTACGATTGGAGCCTCAACGAGGCCAAATAATATTCGGCCGCAGACAGAGCCAATTAAATGACGAATTCAATCGACATAACACACTCAACATCAGAGGAATAAAATGAGCAAGGGAAAACTTATTGCTATTGCGGTGATCGCAGCATTGATCATCTCTTTTTTCGTTTTTGATCTCGGTCAATATTTTACGCTTGAAAAAATAAAAGAAATCAAAGACGACGTCATCGCGCTTTATGACGAAAACCCAATTAAGACGGCGCTTTCATTTTTTGGTATTTATGTTGCTATTGCTGCGCTTTCATTACCTGGGGCTGCGATACTGACACTCGTTGCTGGTGCAATATTTGGTCTTTCAAAAGGCGTTATCATTGTCTCATTTGCCAGCTCTATTGGCGCCACCCTTGCCTTTCTAGTAGCAAAACTACTGTTACGAGACAGCGTACAAAATAAATTCGGCAAACACCTCTCAACTATCAATAACGGCATAGAAAAAGAAGGTGGATTTTACCTGTTCACCATGAGGCTTATCCCGGCCATTCCTTTCTTTGCCGTTAATTTGGTGATGGGTCTGACAAAAATTAAGACGTGGACCTTCTATTGGGTCAGCCAGCTCGGCATGCTGGCAGGTACTTTTGTTTTTGTTAATGCAGGGACTGAACTCGGTAAAATTGAGTCACTCGGCGATATTCTCTCCCCCGGACTAATTTTTTCTTTTTTACTGCTTGGCATATTTCCTCTCATCGCCAAGAAAATTATTGACACAGTTAAAGCCAATAAGATACTGAAAAACTATCCTAAACCAAAAAAATTCGACACTAATATGGTAGTGATTGGCGGCGGATCGGCAGGCCTAGTCACCTCATATATTGCTGCCGCAGTCAAAGCAAAAGTCACCTTGATTGAGCGCCATAAAATGGGTGGCGACTGTCTTAACACAGGTTGTGTGCCGAGCAAGGCTATACTTCGATCCGGCAAAATGCTGTCGTATATGAAACGCGCCAAAGAATTTGGTTTTAAATCGGCTAGTGCTGATTTCGACTTCAAAGATGTGATGGAACGCGTACAAAAAATCGTACAAACCATCGAACCACATGACTCTATAGAGCGCTACAGCAGCCTTGGGGTTGACTGCGTAACCGGCGATGCCAAGGTGACCTCCCCGTACACAGTTGAGGTTAACGGCAAAATTATCACTACACCTAATATTATAATCGCAACAGGCGCACGTCCTTTTGTACCACCTATTGAAGGCATCGATAAAATCAATTACCTCACCTCAGACAATGTCTGGGATTTAAGAGATCTACCAAAGCGTCTAATTGTGTTAGGTGGCGGCCCTATCGGTTGCGAACTGGCACAGGCCTTTGCCCGTCACGGCTCCAGCGTCACACAAATTGAAATGCTGTCACGCATCATGATTCGTGAAGATGAGGAAGTCTCTGACATTATCACCAAGAAATTTGCTAATGAAGGTATTAATGTCTTAACCGATCACCGCGCTATCCGTGTCGAAGTCAACGGCGGTGAAAAACAACTCATCTGCATGTATAACGATGCCGAAGTAAGCGTGCCATTCGATGAAATTTTAGTGGCAGTGGGCAGAGCCGCCAATGTCAAAGGCTTTGGCTCGGAAGAGATCGGTGTCAATATCACCCCACGTGGCACCATTGAAGTGGATGAATACCTGCGCAGTAATGTTCCCACTATCTATGCCTGCGGTGATGTTGCAGGACCTTATCAATTCACCCACACTGCTGCTCACCAAGCCTGGTATGCCGCAGTCAATGCCCTGTTCGGCAAGTTTAAGAAGTTTAAAGTCGACTATTCAGTGATTCCCTGGGCAACCTTTACTGACCCAGAGGTCGCACGTGTTGGTCTTAACGAAACGGATGCTAAAGAACAAGACATCAAATATGAAGTCACACGTTACGATATTGATGATCTTGATCGCGCTATTGCCGACCAGGAAGCGCATGGCTTTATCAAAGTGCTCACTGTCCCTGGCAAAGATAAAATTCTTGGCGTGACGATTGTTGGCCACCATGCTGGCGATCTCATCGCTGAATATATCATGGCGATGAAACACAATATTGGGCTGAATAAAATTTTGGGTACGATTCATATCTACCCTACCCTGGCTGAATCAAATAAATATGTCGCTGGCAATTGGAAACGTGCTCATGCACCGCAAAAATTATTGGCCTGGGTTGAAAAATTCCATCGCTGGCGTCTAAGCTAAATCAGGCAACTAAAAAAATCGCTTAAAGATATTAACGTTATTCGGTGTCTTTAGAGTCAAAATCGAGAGATGCCGAATTAATACAATAGCGCTGCCCCGTGGGCTGCGGACCATCAGCAAACACATGGCCTAAGTGTGCCTCGCAATTCGCACAGCGTACTTCAACACGTTGCATGCCGTGGCTACCATCTGTTAACTGCTCAATCGCCTCATCGTTAACGGGTTGCCAAAAGCTGGGCCAACCACTGCCTGAATCATATTTCTCTGTAGCACCAAATAGCTCTGTATTACAGCAAATACAACGATAACTGCCACCCTCTTTATTGTTATAATATTCGCCAGAAAACGCCGGCTCGGTACCGCCCTTGCGCGCAACACGAAACTGTTCATCAGTTAAAACACTGCGCCACTCATGCTCTGTTTTTTTTACTTTTTCCATTGACTTATACCCTCGCTGATTGCGCATACGCAAACTATGCATTGCACCCTTGGATTAATAAGACGCTTGCACGTACACTAAGCTGTATTCGCTCCTATTGTGAAAAGGGCTCTGCAAACGATGATTATCGGTACACCGCTTACACCTTCTGCTATTCGTGTCATGTTACTTGGCGCTGGCGAGCTGGGCAAGGAAGTCATTATTGCCTTGCAACGACTGGGCGTCGAAGTAATTGCAGTAGACCGTTATGCCAATGCGCCCGGTCACCAAGTCGCTCATCGCGCCCACGTTATTGATATGACCGATGGCCTGGCACTTAAAAAATTAGTTGCACAAGAAAAACCGCATCTCATTGTGCCTGAGATTGAAGCTATTGCCACCGATGCACTGGCCGACATTGAAGCACAGGGTTTAGCCGAGGTTATTCCTTCTGCACGGGCGGTACAGCTAACAATGAATCGTGAGGGAATCCGTCGCCTGGCAGCAGAAACACTTGAACTGCCAACATCACGCTATAGTTTCGCCAGCAGCGTCAATGAACTACATATGGCCATTGATGGTGGCATTGGCTATCCCTGCCTGGTTAAACCTGTTATGTCATCATCAGGCAAGGGACAATCATTAGTCAAAGACTCTAAAGCAATAAACCAGGCCTGGAATAATGCTATGGAGGGCGGCCGTGTCAGCAAAGGCAAGGTTATTGTTGAGGAAATGATTGATTTCGATTTTGAAATCACTCTATTGACTGTTCGTGCAACCAACGCTGAAGGAGAAATAGAAACCCATTTTTGCAAGCCTATTGGCCACATACAAAAAGACGGTGATTATGTCGAGAGTTGGCAACCACAAGCGATATCTGCCAAAGCATTAGAAAAATCAAAAAATATTGCTAAGGCTGTGACCGATAATCTGGGTGGGCGCGGCCTCTTTGGTGTCGAACTATTTATTCATGGTGACAATGTGTGGTTTTCAGAAGTCAGTCCTCGCCCGCATGACACGGGCATGGTCACGATGATGACACAATGGCAAAACGAGTTTGAGCTGCATGCCCGTGCAATATTAGGCCTGCCCGTTAATACCGAGCTACGCAACCCTGGCGCCAGTGCAGTGATTTATGGCGGCATGAATGAACCAGGCATTAGCTTTGCCAATATTGATAAAGCGCTTATAACACCGGGCACGGATATAAGACTTTTTGGCAAACCAGAATCCTTCATTAAGCGGCGTATGGGGGTTGTTCTTACCCAAGCAGATGCGACACATATCGCACGTGAAAAAGCCAGCGCATCTGCCGCGATAATTAAGACCTTAAAATCGTAGCCTACTAGAGATTTACGGACGATTTACGGGCTTTGCTTTAAACGACGCTTCAACTCAACACGTTCGGCATCGGTCATATTAAGTCGTGCAAAATTATGATAGCGTAAGACAGCTTCGTTATCGACGCTAACATGTTGACCGTGGCGGTTAATAACACGATCAAACCACAAAAAAGCTTCGATAAAATCTTGCTTAATTGGCGACACCCCATCCAGATAGAGCCTACCGATTCGTGTTTGCGCAATCGCTGTGTATCCCGAAAGCACGTTATAGTCATAATCTGATTTTATTACGACCTGGTATAGACGCAGTGCCGTTTCACCATTCTGCTCAACTCCATCACCTAACGCATAGCGTCGCGCCAACTCCATAGTCGCCGTCAGATCACCTTGTTCAGTAACTTTTACGGTAAGCGTATCAATGCTCAACGTCTCATGACCAGCAAGTTGCTGTTCAGTAATGGCAGCACCAGGCTGACTAAAATTACTGCAAGCAGATAGAGAAATATTAAATGCAATCAGAAATAAAATTCGTAGCATATAAACCCAAGCAACCTCTTATTCAGCCTGCAATACGAATTTATCAATCAAAGGCTCGCTAAATACCTATTTTTGCTAGCGAATCGGCAACGTCATTCAAGGTATGCGCTAAACGAGGGTGCTCGGCCTCAAACTCAACTGCCATTCTCTTCAGACTGTGGCTGCCGATACTCGCTTGTTCATTTTTTCCTGATGACGCCGAGTGACGTCCCAGAACAACAGCAATATCTTGCGAAACAATACCGAGCATACGGTGTGCTTCGCCATCAATACTTTGCGCTCCTTGCACGTCATTCAACTTCTTGTGCAATTGCGTTAGTAAAATGTTGAGATCAGATTCAGGCATAGGACTATCGTCTCAGAATAACCAGCAAATTATAGTATCAAAACTAAGTGTTTAATTACACAATCAACACGCGAAAACTCATTTAATCTCATTTAATACTTAGAACATTAAATGTACCCATTGCCTATCGCTTCTATAATAACGCCCATTACCCGGTCTTATGCAGTGCGACAAAAATTACCGTGTGTGGCATCGCTCAACAGATTTATAAAGTCATCTGTCCTGAGATGCACTAAATCTGTGTGCGTGCCACCTTCAAAATAGATATCTTCACTATCGGCAATGCTATCGTCATAAATCACCTCGACACCATAGGCCTTACCCAAGGCTGGGGCCGCCCCTGGCGCGCAATCAAAAAACAAGCGCTCAACATCTTCTTCTGTCGCCAAACTTAAAACACGTTGATACTTACGTCGCAGCTTGCCCAATTGAATCCGTTTATCTGCTGGTAGCACTGCAACAATATAATGTTCACTATCTTGCAAAACCACGGCTTTGGCTAGCTGCTTGCCATGGATATGGGTGACTCGCGCCGTCTGCATACTGGTAATGGAATAAGGATGATCAACCACTCCATAGCGAACACCCGTACAGTCGAGATAATCTCGAAGTGTTATTGCAATAGCCATACACACCTCCTTACTAAAAGTACTCTAGTGACATTAGTCGTACACAATATCGCACAACTTATTTTAATACTCCTACCGCAAGGAAATGTCCAACAAAAAATCATATGCCACATTAATTATCATAAACTGCTATATTTGGTATAGCTAATGCAGTCTTGATCTTACATTTTTCTGCCCGCTGTTTATTGAGATAGATAAGAGGCACACGCATCATAGCAACGATGTTTTTTAAGCATGGAACAACATTCAATTTTTCTCGACATACTGATTTTAATGGCGCTATCGGTGATCGCCGTCGCCACCTTACGTCGTTTTAATCTGTCACCCATTATTGGCTATTTGTTTGTTGGTGTAATATCTGGCCCCTACGCACTGGGTTGGCTACCCGAAGGCGATGCTATTCACTTGATGGCTGAAATCGGCGTAGTCTTTCTGCTCTTTACCATCGGTCTTGAGTTTTCCATTTCACAACTTGTCGCTATGCGCACTGCAGTGCTTGGTCTCGGTGGCGCTCAAGTTATTATCTCAGTGACCGTCGGCGGCATTATTGCCTACTTTACCGGCATATCATGGGAAGCATCATTAATTATAGGCGCCATCCTGGCGTTATCATCAACCGCACTGGTCGGTAAGCAACTCAACGAACAACTGGAAATGCAGTCACGCCATGGCCGCCTGTCGATTAGCGTATTGCTTTTTCAAGACATTGCCGTTGTGCCATTTCTTATCATTATTCCTATTTTAGCCAGCGATGGTAGCCAAAATATCAGCGTGGCATTGCTTATTGCTCTAGCAAAAGGTGCCTTGGCGTTTGCCATTATGTATGGCGTCGGGCGTTATGCCCTAAGGCCTGTCTTTCATGCCGTCTCTGCCGCTAAGTCTTCAGAATTATTCACCCTGACAACCTTGTTGATTGCGCTAACCGCTGCTGCCGCTACCGCATCACTTGGCTTGTCGCTGGCCCTTGGCGCCTTCCTTGCCGGGATGATGCTAGGAGAAACTGAATATCGTCATCAAATTGAAGCTGAGATAC
Source organism: Gammaproteobacteria bacterium (assembly GCA_016765075.1). Lineage (NCBI taxonomy): Bacteria > Pseudomonadati > Pseudomonadota > Gammaproteobacteria > Gammaproteobacteria bacterium. Next base: position 25,205 of record JAESQP010000147.1, on the reverse strand, counting down.
GACCGTTTCGCGATATTTTAATGGGTTTGTTTTTTATTAGTGTCGGTGGTTTGCTAAGTATTACCAGTGTGCTTGAACACTGGCTTTGGATTTCACTGATTGTCGTCGGGCTGATTTTTATCAAGGGTTTATTGGTCGCACTGCTTGTGCGAGCAATGGGCTATGAGAATGGCGTCGCCTTTCGCACCGCTTTAGTGCTGGCGCATGGCAGTGAATTTGGTTTTGCACTGCTGACCTTGTCACTACAGCAAAATTTACTCACCAACGATGAAAGCCAACCCATTCTTGCAGCACTTATTTTAAGTATGGCACTGGCGCCAATATTAATTCGCTATAATGGTAAATTAGCAAAATGGCTATTTCGAAACTCATACCTCAAAGGCCGACAACTAAAAACCACACGCATCAGTCATGCATGCAGCGACTTATCAGACCATGTCATTCTCTGTGGTTTTGGCCGTATTGGTCAAAATTTGGCCAGCTTTCTTAAAGAAGAAAATATTGCCTATGTCGGCTTCGACACCAACCCAAGCGTCATCAAAGAAACATGGGAAGCGGGTGAGTCGGTTTACTTTGGTGATGCGACACATCACGATATGCTTAGTGCAGCCGGTATCAAGCGTGCCAAAGCACTCGTCATCACCTTTGATGATTTCCATACCGCGACCCGTATTGTTGAAAGTGTCAGGCGCCATCATAACGATATTCCTATTATCGTTAGAACAAGACACGACGAACACCTGGAGTCTCTGGAACAAGCAGGCGCCTCGGAAGTTATCCCCGATGCGCTGGAGGCAAGCATGATGCTAGCAAGTCATTTATTACGCCTGCTTGATATTGATGAAGACGAAGTTAAACGCTTAGTGAAAAATGCTCGCAGCAATAAATACCAACGCTTACGGCAGGTCTTTAGTGGTGATAAACTTAATGCTATAGAAGATGCCAGCCGTGAACGTAAACATACCGTAGTATTGCCTCCTGGTAGCCATGCCATTGGCCATAAAATTGCTAAGCTTAACTTATTGACAGACCAGTTATCTTTAAATACCGTACGCCGTGGCCGTGAAAAATTCACGCCACCAAATCCAGATATGGTACTTCAAGCTGGCGATGCACTAGTATTACAGGGTTCTTCTGAAGCGCTGGATCAGGCCGAGAAAACTCTACTAAGAGGCTAAAAAAACCTCTAACCAACAGATAAGGTGAGATATGCCATCGTTTGATGTAGTTTCTGAAATTGATATGCACGAACTCTCTAATGCGCTTGATCAGGTCAATCGCGAAGTCAGCACACGTTATGATTTCAAAGGCAGCGATGCCTCGGCCGAGCACCAAGACAGCAATATAAAACTAGAAGCAGCCAATGAGTTTCAACTTGATCAGATGCGTGACATTTTGCACCTGAAAATAGCCAAGCGCGGCATTGATGTTGCCGTACTCGATGCGGGCAAAGTTGAAAGCTCTAATCAGCGTGCACGGCAAACACTTATTTTAAAACAAGGTGTTGATACCGTCACAGCCAAAAAACTTGTTAAGCTGATTAAAGACAGCAAAATCAAAGTACAAGCATCCATCCAGGGTGAACAAGTCCGTGTCACTGGTAAAAAACGTGATGACCTGCAATCGATTATGCAGATGCTGCGCGAATCAGATATTGGGCTTCCGCTGCAATATAATAATTTTCGTGACTAACAACAGACATATTAAAAGGGGCGGTATCAACCGCCCCTTTTAAAAAAATTAAAGATTTTTACGATGACTAACCGTCAACTGCCTTCGCACCCATCTCCTTGCCGTCTTCCATCATCTCGGCACCTTTGTCCATCGCCTCCGTACCCATTTCCTTACCGTCTTCCATCATCTCGGCACCTTTATCCATAGTGGCATCAACCGCATCACCTACCATTTCTTTACCGTCATCGACCATTTCGGCGCCTTTGTCCATAGCCGCTTCACCCATATCTTTAGCGCCATCGACCACATCGCCAGCCATTTCACCCGCTTTATCCATCGTCGCCTTACCAGCATCCTTCACCTTATCAAGGTCTTCCCCGCTGCAAGCAGTGAGCGTAAAACCAACGATTACAACCAACAATAAAATTCTTAGCATATCCTTTCTCTCCTTTAATTTAGGTTTATATTGTCATCTACAGCCAACCGATACATTGTACGCGCTAATGGTGAACCTGAGCCAACCTTATCACCACTAATGCTTATTAAATAAATCAAAATTACCTGGAATCGTCTATCTAGCGAGTCTGGACAGGTTTTATTAGGTGGAAATCGAATGAACCCTGTAAAGATTCCGCATAACCCATATCACCGTTATAATCCTAGACATCTCAGTTGAATCACGCAGGCACTTTGGGTGCCACGTGCCCCCTCAAGGGGGGACAAAACTGAGCCTTGGGATACAAATGGCGGCAAACATATGCCGTAATAAGCAAAAATATTGGCACACTAACGCTAGCCAATGGAGACATTAGAATGAAAATTATCCAGGTTCTCGCTGACAACGCCCATGTCGACACACTACGCAGTATTGCCGAACAGTATAAAGTCGCGGATTTTTGGGTTGGCAATGCACAAGAAGATGGGCGCTCAGTGGCACGTTTTTTAGTCACGCCCAAGAACCGGCAAAGCGTGATCGATACTTTGCAAAGGACCATCTCAACCAGCAAAAATTATCGAATATTCATTCTTCCTGTCGAAGCCTCGATACCTCACCCAGAGACTACCGATGAAGCCGCCTCGGAAAAAGGTAGCGCAACCACCACCCGCGAAGAGCTTTATAATAATGTCTACAAAGGCGCTCAATTAGATAGCAACTATATACTGTTAGTTTTTTTATCCACCATCGTTGCCGCGATAGGCTTACTTGAAAATAACGTCGCTGTGGTCATTGGCGCTATGGTGATTGCGCCACTGCTTGGCCCCAATATCGCACTGGCATTGGGCACTGCCATTGGCGATACCAAGCTCATGTCAAAGGCATTGATTTGTTCGCTTGCAGGCCTGAGCATGGTCTTGGCGCTGTCATATGTTATTGGCTTGATCTGGACAGGCTCGATTGACAGTAACGAACTTATGGCGCGCACTTACGTTGGCTTTAGCGGCGCAGCGCTTGCCTTGGCATCGGGCGCGGCAGCCGTTTTATCTCTCACTACTGGCTTGCCCAGTGTGTTAGTTGGTGTCATGGTCGCCGTCGCACTACTACCACCTGCCGCGACCATCGGTATTATGGCTGCCAACCAAGAGTATCAACTTGCCTATGGCGCAGGGTTACTGCTTTCAGTTAATATCGTCTGCGTTAATCTTTCCGCAAAAATTGTTTTACTGGTACGTGGCATCAAACCCCGAACATGGCTTGAAAAAAACAAAGCTAAACAATCGGTCGTACTCTACATTGTCATCTGGGCCGTCTCTTTGTTGGCGCTCATGCTATTGATATACTTGCCAACACTTAGCGATTAACGAACCATTTCAGCGGCCCAGGAAAGGGTTTTTTAACCACTATCCTGCCGAACACAAATACCTTTACTATTTTTATGATGCCACTACGCCTACGTTCATTTTTATTACTGTTATTGCTATTTAGCCATTGTGCTAATGCCACCATCCATCATCAACTCAAGGTCGTGATTGATCCTGCGCAGTCGCATATTAGCGTTATTGACACCCTGAGTTTTACCGATGAGTTTGCTCACAATAACGATTCAGTCGAGTTTTTATTGCATCGTGATCTGATACTTGAACAGCATGATGCTATTGAAAAACTAACGCAACAAAACATATCCTCGCATCTTAGTCTTTATCGTTTAACAGAAATACCGGATAGCAAGCGTATTACGCTGCGCTATGCAGGCGTCATCAATCACGATTTACAGCAACCCAACTTCGATGGTGCACGCAGCTTCAGTTCTACTGAAGGTATTATCGATGAAAATGGTGTTTTTCTTGATGGCGGTTCTGCCTGGTATCCAACTATTGCCAATAGCTTGGTTAGCTTTGAACTTGAAATCAGCATACCATCGCCTTGGCTTGCAGTCAGTGCAGGAGCAAAGACAGAGCATGACCCCCTTGGCGACATGAACAACGTTTGCTGGGTCGAACGGTCACCACAAGATGATATTTATCTTGTGGCTGCACCGTTTAAACTCTACAGCCAACAAGCCGATAATATCGAAGTACAGGTTTATTTACGCGAGGATGATCCATCATTAGCGCAACAATATCTCGATATTGGCGCTCAGTATCTAGCGATGTATGAAAAACTTCTTGGCAAATACCCTTATCAAAAATTTGCCGCAATAGAAAATTTTTGGGAAACCGGCTTTGGCATGCCCTCATTCACTTTGCTTGGCCCGCGTGTTATGCGCTTTCCCTTTATATTACATAGCTCATACCCACATGAGATTTTGCATAACTGGTGGGGTAATAGTGTCTTTGTCGACCACCAAAATGGTAATTGGGCTGAAGGACTTACCGCGTACCTTGCTGATCATTTAATTGCCGAACAACGCGGCAATGCTGTCCTGTACCGTCGCAATAGCCTGCAAAAATATAGCGACTACGTGAGTTCCGGCCGCGACTTCCCCTTAAATCAATTTCGCTCACGGCATGATTCTGCATCTGAAGCAGTAGGCTATGGCAAGTCATTGATGTTATTTCATATGCTCAGAATAAAACTGGGTGATGAAACGTTTAGCCAAGGCCTGCGCCAACTCTATAAACAATACCGCTTTAAAAAAGCCAGCTTTAGCGATCTCGCCAAAGTCTTTAGCGAAGTTTCAAAAAAAGACCTCAGCACCTTTTTCACACAATGGCTTGATCGCAGTGGCGCGCCGAGTTTACGCCTGAGCAAGGTCAAACATATTCAGCTACCCGATACGAGCGAAAAATTAATCATAGAAATAGAACAAACACAGAGCGATGCACTTTACGATCTCACTGTACCCGTCATTGCACAATTTTCTGATGGACATTCTGAAAAATTTTTACTTTCTCTAAACAAACGCCGCAACAGCATTGCCATCAATGCCCCTGCAACCCTTCTTAGCGTCATGGTTGACCCCGAGTTTGATGTATTTCGCCGGCTAGATGCTCGCGAAATTCCGTCCGCCTTGTCACAAGGGTTTGGTGCAAGCGAAGCCTTGGCTGTGCTACCCGGGTCAGCAAATGATGAAACCATCGATGCCTATCGCCAACTTATTTCAAGCTGGCAACAAGGTCAGCGTGTTCAATTGACGCTCATACTGGATACAGAACTTGAACATTTGCCCGACGATAAAGCGGTCTGGCTACTCGGTTGGAACAACCACTTTCGGCATGTGATATCAGACCAGATCACGGCTCACAAAAGTGTTATTGATAATGACCAACTTGTCATTGGCAGCAATATCTATTCACGTGACACACATTCGGTTGTTGTCACTAGTCGCCACCCGCAGAACCCTGCTCAGACTATTCTCTGGCTTGCTAGCGAGAATCTCGCTGCCCTGCCCGGCATAGCACGCAAATTGCCACACTATGGAAAATACAGCTATCTCGCCTTTACTGGCAATGAACCCGAAAATGTTAGTAAGGGGCAATGGCCAGTGCTTCATTCGCCTTTACTTAAAATCTTAAGTGATAAGACAATAGCGCCCTTAAAATCTGTACCACGCCCTGCGTTAGCCGAGCTAGCACCAGTATTTTCCGAGCAGCGCATGATGGACGATATTAACTACCTTGCAGGCAAGAAACTTGCGGGGCGAGGGCTTGGCAGCGACGAACTTGATGTGGCCGCTGACTATATTGCCAATGTGTTTCAACAAGCCGGCCTGCAAACCTATGACGATGATTATTTTCAACAATGGCGTGCCGATATTGCCAAACTCGGTACTGATATTACACTTAAAAACGTCATTGGAATTTTGCCTGGAACTAACCCTTTATATATAGGCCAAAGTGTTGTCGTTGGCGCCCACTACGATCATCTCGGTCGTGGTTGGCCAGATGTGCGCGAAGGCAATAAAGGGAAAATACACCCCGGCGCCGATGACAATGCCAGCGGCGTTGCCGTGATGTTAGAGCTGGCTCGTGTTTTAGGTAAAGCATGGCAGCCAGAACGTACAGTCATATTTGTTGCCTTTACTGGTGAAGAAGCGGGTCTACTAGGCTCTGATTATTACGTTACTAATAATGTTCGCTATCCAGTAAAGCAAGCGATAGCCATATTGAACCTCGATGCGGTGGGTCGTTTAGGTGATAACATTATCAGTATTTTTGGCGCTGACTCGGCGAGCGAATGGGTGCATATCTTTCGTGGCGTTGGCTTTGTCACCGGCATTAAAACCAAACTCAACAAGCGACCTTTTGGCGCCAGTGATCATGTTAACTTTCATGAAATTGGCGTACCTGGCGTACAATTTTTCAGTGGCATTCATCTTGACTACCACCGCCCCAGTGACACTGTAGATAAGATAGATAGTGCAGGCCTTGTTAAAGTCGCCAGTGTAGTACGAGAAACATTGGAATATTTAGCAAAGCGCCCTGCACCGCTAACAACGCAACTTGGTGAAATGAAGCTGCCTGATGGCAGCTAAACAACACGACAGAGCCTGCCACCGACGGGATCGGTGAGTAAGAAAGCCAGCATCGGCACAGTTCCTGACTGTGATTACGCTGGCACAGGTGTGCGTTTAAGCAATGTTATCACTGGCTCGCTGCTGCCAGAGCAGGACTCATTGCGGGTGATATTTTACAAGTCATCAACCACGAGGTGGTTAATGATCTCAGAGACTATGCAGCATATTTTACGCACGACTGACGTTAGCGATATCTTGCTTATCGAATACTTGCGAGATAGTGTAAACGCCAAAACTCATGTCACTGCGAAGCGACGCTGAACATAGCTTGCGACATCTCTATAGCATTACTTGCTGCCTCTGCCAACAAGCAGGTAAATCATCATACTGATTAACTTGAGCTTTGCCTTGAATTTTACGGGGCATAAGGGCTAGTATGATCAGGTACCCAAAGGAAACGTAGCGAATACGGGGAACATAAACATGCACCCGCTGATTCTGAGGTTGGATCGTTCTGGTAAGGCAATGGGCTGGGTTAACTGGCAGGATGCCGTGACGCTCTATTCTAAGGAGATGATCGCCTGGACCTTAGGCGAAAATCACTTTCGCATTCATGGCGGCACTAATCGCATTTCCGGTAAACGCTCCTGGATCGAGATCGATTCTATTATCGCCACCCATGGCCTCGCCAATAGCAACAAATTCACTGTCGTCCCACCCTTAACCAATCGCGAACTGTTTCGCCGCGACCAACACATGTGTATGTACTGCGTAGACACCTTCTCCGATGGCCGTTTAACGCGTGATCATGTGGTGCCTATTTCACGCGGTGGCACTGACACCTGGACTAACGTGATTACTGCCTGTGTTAAATGTAATCAACGCAAAGGCTGTCGCACACCTGAGCAGGCACATATGAAGTTGCATGCAATACCGTACGCACCCAATTTTGCAGAATGGCTGGTATTGCGTAATCGACGCATTCTTAGCGACCAAATGGATTTCCTGAAAAGCCAATTCAGCAAGAAGCAAAGGATAAAACCTCGCCTCAATTAAAAAATCCCCGCCCCCGAATACACGGTGGCGGGGCCAAGTAAGGACGAACACATGCCAGGAGAGGAATAATCGGCATTTCAACTACCCTCTAAATCATCAATAGCCTCTACAGCGATATGTCTGACTTAGCGAGTTACTGGTATCTATGTTATCGAACTGCCACTGAATACTAGCTGAAGGGTATACCTCATATATGTGCTTGCCAGCGCAAGATCCGAGCCTGATGACACAGGCATGCTGGTGCATAATAGATACGCCCTGAAAATAATAGAAACCAACGACACAGTAGTAAGCCTCCCCGCGCCATTTATTTTCAGCAACCGGTATCGTCTCGAAACCAAACTAGATCATTAATTAATTTTTGCAATATATACCTATATTGTGATATAGTTTAACTATGATTAAATTGACCAAGACTAAACCCGAACAGGCAGCAGTACTCTTCATACGCCACGCCCAAAGCCAATGGAATCTCGAAAACCGCTTCTCTGGCTGGGCCGATATCGCACTTTCCGAGCGTGGCACAACTGAAGGGCAACAAGCCGCCCAACTCATTGCCAGCCATAATATCAATTTTGACCAAGCATACAGTTCCATGCTAACCCGCGCTAAAATGACTCTGGACATCATTCTGAAAGAGATTAACCAGCAACCCCCTGTTGACATCGATTGGCGTATCAACGAACGTCATTACGGTGCCCTGCAAGGTATGAACAAAACTGAAACCTTGGGAAAATACGGTGAGGAACAGTATTTTCGCTGGCGCCGTGGCTATACCGATCATCCTCCCGTTTTAACAGATGATGACCCACGCCACCCTCGTTTTGACTCGCTGTTTGATTCCTTACCAAGGAACGTATTGCCTAATACGGAAAGCTTGGCAGAGACTGAAAAACGGGTTATCGAATTCTGGTTAGAAAAAGCTCTACCGCAAATACGCGATGGAAAAAACATTTTGATCTCAGCGCATGGCAATACCTTACGTGCTCTGTTCAAATATTTGAATAATCTATCTGTTGATGAAGTCGAAAAACTTGAAGTGCCCACGGGCAAACCCATTCTTTATCATTTCGATAACAATGGTGGAATAATTGGCTCAGGCTATTTGACAAGAAAAGCCGCAGCGTGCTAATAACTAGTATAGTGTCCTATATTATTTAACAAGAGTAATAATTTTTCCGGCAACCTTGTCCAGCGGCAAAACAGTATCAATTGCACCAAGCTTTACCGCTGATCCGGGCATACCCCAGACAATACTTGTCTTCTCGTCTTGTGCGATAGTTGCAACACCAAGGTCGTGCATTTTCTTTAAGCCTTGCGCGCCATCATGACCCATGCCTGTCAATATAACGCCCACGGCATTGTTTCCAACATTGTCTGCAATAGAACCGAACATAACATCAACCGAGGGTTTATGCCGATTCACTGGCGGGCTGTCATCCAGCTTGCAGATAAACCGAGTGCCATTGCGCTCAACTTTTAAATGTTGATCACCGGGCGCAACATAAGCATGCCCATTGAGTATTTGCTGACCGTCCTGCGCTTCGCAAACCACTAACGCCGACACGTCATTCATGCGTGCTGCAAAGGACGCACTAAACAAAGGGGGAATATGCTGAGAAATCACCACACCTGGCGAATCGTGCGGTAGCTGCATAAGTACTTCCTTGATCGCTTCAGTGCCGCCAGTTGAGGCGCCTATCGCAATCAACTTGTCGGTGGTTTTGAAATGTGTCGCGCTTGCCGCCAAGGTGGCACTATTATTGGCCGCACGGGGCACTCTTCTCGCCTGATCTGCTTTACGTAACAAGGCTTCTTTGGAAACGCTGGCAGCCATTTTGACTTTGGCGATAATTTCTTCAGAAAACACTTCGAGCAAGCGCGTCACATCCCCACCTGGCTTGGTGACAAAATCGATAACTCCAAGCTCCAAGGCCCGCATTGTCACATCTGCACCCTTGGTGGTGAGTGATGACACCATAATGGTGGGGATGGGGTGTAAGCGCATGAGATTTTGCAGAAAAGTAATACCGTCCATACGTGGCATCTCAACATCAAGTGTTATCACATCAGGCTCAAGCAACTTGATTTTTTCACGTGCGATATAAGGATCATTTGCCGTAGCGACAACCTCAATGCCAGGGTCATCGGACAAAATTTTGCTTAATAACTGCCGTATCAACGCCGAGTCATCGACGATAAGTACGCGTATAGGTGCTTTGCTATTCATCCTTTTCTGTCCCCTAAAAGAGATCAACCTCCCCCTCAACCTTGCTTAATGACAACCCGTCTCGGTAGCGAGTCTCGCGCGCTTCAATTGTATTGTTATGTATCGCCTTTAATTTCTTCATGGCAACCTTGCCAGAAATAGGGTTATAAACAACTTTACGCGGATGAATTCCACCTGTGTCTTCGGCAACAATTTTTAAACCCTCAATACTGATGTAATCACGCACAAACTTAATGTTTTGTAAGCCAATATTGGTCATTTGGGCAAGAACCTTACCGCCACCAAATACCTTTATTTCGAATCTGGCCTTACTGCCACCAAAACGCAGGATGGAATTAATCAAATGCTCCATGGCAAAATTTCCATAACGTGCTGCCGCACTAAGATCTGCACCAATAGAAAGCTTTTTGTTATTGGTCGCTGGCAGCATAAAATGATTCATACCGCCTATTCCCTTGGCAGGATCACGAATACACACCGCGATACATGACCCTAACACCGTTGATATCAACTCACTGGTATGGGTAACATAAAGCTCACCAGGGTGTATTTTTGCTGCATATTTACCTCGGGTTTTATCCCAATAACGATGAATATGCTCAAAACCAGGCAAAGCAGGGGGGCACTCTGATGTCTGTGTCACCGAAAAGCGCGCGCATGCTGTTGCGGCACTCACGCAGAAAACCTGTATATTGTTTTTCCTAAAAGTTGAAACTGATCGCTAACATTACTCAGTGACTCAGAATGCCCCATGAACAGATGCGCCTCTGGTGCCACTAACTGGGCAAACCGTTCCAAAAGAACTCTTTGTGTCTCTTTGTTAAAATAGATCACTACGTTTCGACAAAAAATAATATCTATCGGGCCGCTCATAGGCCACTCATCCATCAAGTTAAGTTTTTTATAGGTAATGAGTTGACGTAACTCTGGCCTGACCTGAACATAACCTTGATGACTACCACTGCCTTTTAAAAAAAATCGTCGCTGGCGGCGATCGGAAATATCTTTAACACGGTCAATTGAATAGACGCCCTTTTCAGCTGTTGCGAGCACATTGGTATCCAGATCCGTTGCAAGAATTTTGACATCCCAGCCACTGTTTCTGGCAATGACCTCATTAACAACCATAGCAATGCTATAGGGTTCTTCCCCGGTTGAGGCGGCACAACACCAGATGCGGATCTTTCGTTCAGCGGCTTTCTTTTTCATTAACTCAGGCAGTAATGTCTCGGCAAGATACTCAAAATGATGATTCTCGCGAAAAAATGATGTTAGATTAGTCGTGATCGCATTGGTAAATTGAATAAGTTCATCATCAGCACCGTCACTACCGATAAGTGCCAAATAATCACTGAAACGCTGAATATTTAATTCGCGTAAACGTCTGACTAAACGCGAATAAACCATATCGCGTTTGGCCTCAGACAAAGAGATACCCGTATTTTTTTTGACTAAATGGCGGACACTTTGGAAGTCTGCATCAGTAAACTCAAACACGGATGATGAACTACGGTCCACCACATTTTCCACAATAACTTCTCCAACACACTACGTTTTATCTTTATAAAATAGAAAACTAAAGCTCATTATTTCAGCGAACAATTATGAAATTAAACTCTAGCTCGTATATCTTATTCAGTTTCTGCTGCGAAACTTTGGGAGAAAAACAAGTTAGAATTCGTCCCACTCACCATCCCCTTCATTGGTAACGGTAGAAGGTGCGCGCTTCCTCGCTGGAGCGCGCGCAGCAACACTCTGAACAACACGACGTTGTGGTGCGACGCGCCTTGCTGGCTGTGATGTATTAACAACCTCATCACCTGTATTGAAAAAACCAATCAATTCATCAAGACCATTGGCTTGATCATTAACCGACTCGCTGGCTGCCGCAGCTTCTTCAACCAACGCTGCATTCTGCTGTGTCACTTCATCCATTTGCGCTACAGCGATATTGATTTGATCGATGCCTGATGATTGCTCTTTACTGGCGGCAGCAATCTCGGCAATGATGTCTCCGACTTTTTTCACTGCGATCACAATCTCTTCTAGCGTAGCACCAGATTTGTTGACCAGTTTTGACCCTTCATCTACTTTTTCAACGCTGTCATTAATCAATGTCTTAATTTCTTTCGCCGCACTGGCGCTACGTTGTGCGAGATTGCGCACTTCTGATGCGACGACTGCAAAACCGCGACCCTGCTCACCTGCGCGCGCCGCCTCCACTGCAGCATTCAAAGCCAGTAAATTAGTCTGAAAAGCGATTTCATCAATAACACCGATAATGTCAGCAATTTTCTTGCTGGCCGAGTTAATTTCATTCATCGCACTGACGGCATCACTGACTACACTGCCACCTTTTTCAGCTTGCTCACGCGCACCCACTGCAAGCTGATCAGCCTGCACGGCATTATCGGCGTTTTGTTTGACAGTAGAAGTAAGCTCTTCCATGCTGGATGCGGTCTCTTGTAAAGAAGTCGCTTGTTGCTCAGTACGCTGACTGAGATCCTGATTACCCTGAGCAATCTCATTCGCGGCAGAACTAATACTATTAGACGATTCACGTATCTTGACTACAACATCTAACAAATTACCCATTGTCGAATTCACCGAATCCCTTAAGCCAGCAAACTCGCCTCGAAATTCGCCGTCCATGGATTGTGCGACATCACCTGCCGCCAGAGCCTTCATGACACGACCGACCTCTTTAACAGGTTCTACCACAGAGTCCATTAAAACATTGATTCCCTCTCCCAAGTCGCGTACAAATCCTTCGTATTGCTCTGTGTTTATCCGTTGATCAAGCTCACCTTTGACAGCGCCATTGACTAAATTTTGAATTTGATTGAGAGCATGTTTTTGTTCTGTAATATCGGTGGCGTATTTCACCACTTTGAAGGCTTTACCATTAAGGTCAGTTATCGGGTTATAGGAAGCCTGAATCCAAACCTCTTTACCACCCTTGCCAATACGCTTGTATTCACCCGTATCGTATTCACCACGATTAAGTTTTTCCCAAAAGGCTTTATATTCAGAGCTATTAGCATAGCTCGCCTCGGCAAACATACTGTGATGCTTACCTTCGATTTCGGAAAATGTATAACCCAAGGTATTAAGGAAGTTATCATTGGCAGCCAGAATAGTGCCATTCATATTGAATTCAATAACCGCCTGCGATTTACTAATGGCTTCGATCTGACCACCGAAATTGGCGCTTTTTAATTTGACATCAGTCACGTCGGTGGCGTATTTCACCACTTTGAAGGGTTTACCATTAAGGTCTGCTATCGGGTTATAGGAGGCCTGTATCCAGACTTCCTTGCCATCCTTGCCGACGCGTTTGTATTCACCCGTATCGTATTCACCACGATTGAGTTTTTCCCAAAAGGCTTTGTACTCAGCGCTATTGGCATAGCCCGCCTCGGCAAACATACTGTGATGCTTACCTTCGATTTCCATAAGTGTATAACCCAAGGTATTAAGGAAGTTATCATTGGCAGTCAGAATAGTGCCATCCATATTGAATTCAATAACCGCCTGCGATTTATTAATAGCTTCAATCTTGCCCTGGTAGTCTGCATTGAGTTTGGCTAATGCACTCTTTTCGGTGATGTCTGCCCATTCCAGGGTGCTGCCTACATACTCACCATGGGTGTCTTGTATGGCAGTCACATGAAGATGAAACTTCAATGGCCCAACATCAATGTCCGAATCAAATGGAAGGTTTGATGAGTCATTAAAAATACCACGTTGGTCTGTCGAATTTTTAAGCAATATGTCGATACAGCTACCGACCAAACGATCCGTAGGGAAATCAGGATAGAGTTGCTTTAATCCCACTGTATGACGAGCAAGAAGTTTTTTCGCTGCATTATTAACATAGGTGACGATCAGGTCTCTATCAATGGTCATCAGTGCGCTCTGCGCGCCATCTACCATTGTTTGTAATCGACTTATCTGCTCTTCACTAGCAAGCAAACCTGAATCATCAAGATCAATATTAAGTTCTTTTCTGCTGGCAACCATTGCACCTTCCTCCATATCCTTATACACCGCTAACATTGTTGCGGACACTGTTTTTAAAACTTTGGCAACCCCTAATTAAGTAGAATTCAGCTCTGGGGAGCCTTTAATCAAGTCTGGGCGAGCTGAATTGTGAATCGACTCATAAACACTGCTTGTTAATAAATGATCAATATCCAATACAATCACCATCTTCTCACCAATCGTCGCCAGACCTTTGACATAGTCGATAGCGGCAACACTGCCAAAATCAGGTGGTGGCTTCATCTCTTCTTCCGTCACATTGTAAACATCTGACACGGCATCAACGATAATGCCCATAACACGCTCACCAGATTCACAAATAATATTTAAAACGATAACAACAGTTAGCTTCCCATAATCTGTTTTTTCCAGGCCAAATCGCTGGCGCAAATCAATAATTGGAACAATTGTTCCACGAAGATTAATCACCCCTTTAATAAATTCCGGAGTATTGGGTATGGGCGTCACAGAACCCCACCCTTTGATCTCTTGAACCCGTAAAATATCTACGCCATACTCTTCGTCTGCAAGAATAAAGGTCAAATACTGATCCATATCAGCATTGATATCCACCCCCACTACTGGGTAGCTTTCGTCAATGGACTGTATTGCACTCATTCGCAGTCTCCTTATTCATTTGCATCATCACAGTCTCATTTTCTTGCAGATATGAATCTGTTTCTGGTCGCATAATTTTTTCGTCGCGACTTCTACGGGAACGTATCAAAGCAGGATCAATTGATTTGGAATAGACGATCAAACCGCCAACATCGAGGATCATTGCCACAGTGCCATTACCTAGAATCGTTGCCCCTGAAAGGCCATCGACACGCTTAAAGTTTGTCTCTAAACTCTTAATGACGACTTGCTGTTGTGCCAGAAGGTCATCAACAACCAAACCTGCTTTTTGACCACCCCCTTCTACAACCACCATCAAACCACCATCCAGATCAGCAGTACGAGTAGGAATATCGAAACTATCACTGAGACGAATAATCGGGATATATTCATCTCGCAATAAATAAACCTGAGCTTGCCCAGCAACTGTTTTAATTTGATCTCTCCTTATCTGTAAGGACTCGATAATTGATGTTAACGGAACAACATAAGTTTGTTCGCCAACACTGACTAACTGGCCATCCAGTATTGCCAATGTCAATGGCAAACGAATTAGTATGGTGGTGCCACCACCTGATTCAGATTGTATTTCAACATTGCCGCCCAAGTCTCTGATGTTACGACGCACTACGTCCATACCAACACCACGGCCAGAGACATCACTTACCACGTCGGCAGTGGAGAATCCCGGTTGAAAAATCAGGTCATAGACCTTCTCATCAGGCACTGACTCATCGCCTTGAATCAATCCACGCTGACGCGCCTTGGCAAGAATTTTCTCCCTATCCAGACCTTTACCATCATCGCGGATCTCTATCACAATATTGCCACCCTGATGGTAGGCATTCAGTGAAACGGTTCCGGTTTCTGGTTTACCAGCCGCAATACGCTCTTGCGGTGTTTCGATACCATGGTCGATTGAATTACGAACTAAATGAACCAGTGGATCACCAATTTTTTCCATAATGGTTTTATCAAGCTCTGTCTGCTCACCAGCAATCACTAGTTCGATGTGTTTATCCATCTTGCTGGATAAATCATGGATCATGCGAGGGAAACGACTAAAAACAAAACTGATTGGTAGCATACGAACACGCATAATACTTTCTTGTAATTCGCGCGTATTACGCTCGAGCTGCCCCAAACCGACACGTAAACGTTCCAAACAATCTGTATCACCTTGAGCATGGTCTTCAGCTTCCAGCTCGGCACCCACCTGGCCAAGCATAGATTGGGTGATTATCAATTCACCAACCAGATTAATAATATCGTCAACCTTGTCGATGTTGACACGAATCGAGGCACTTTCAGAACCAGTTTGCTTAGCGGCCCTGCGATCACTGCTCTGCCTACGATCACCAGACTGACGTCGGTCTCCTTCTGTGCGACGCTCTACTTCCGCCGTGTCTTTAACCGCTGCTGATGTTAGCTCTGGCTCTGCAGTCACGGCAGGCTCAATAGTCGCCTCAAGCGCAACAATTTCTAAATCACAATCGTCTTCGACCCACTCAAAAACATCTTCTATTTGCTCGCGGCTAGCGTCGCCTTTGACCGTAAGCTGCCAGGCAATATAACTGTCTTCCGGGTGAAACTCGTCATGGCTCGGTAAGCCTGAAATATCAGCCTCAACTGATAGCTCGCCCAACTCTTCTAACACACGAAACATTCTGGCTGGGTCATTACCTGTCGTCAACATTCCGATATGAGGAACGAAATGGATAGACCACCCACTTACCTGTTTCACCTCAGCTTTTGTAGACAAGACAGTATCTTGCTCAACATTTTGCCCAGTATTTTGTACGGAGTCTTGAGCCGGTTGCGCCCCCTCATCAGAATTTAAAATTGCCTCTAGTTGCTGCTGTATCTCAGTAACTGCTGCTGTATCTACCTCAGCATCGTCACTTGCTGCTGCAAGCATTTCACGTACGCAGTCAACTGACCGTAGCAAACAATCTACTGCGTGCTGCGTTACGTCACGTGAGCCCTCACGCATTTTATCTAATAAGGTCTCAAGTACATGAGTAAAGGAGGCAATTTCGCTAAAGCCAAATGTGCCACTACCTCCTTTTATCGAGTGTGCGGCACGAAATATAGTATTAACAATCTCCGTATCAGCAGCACCAACCTCAAGGCCGAGCAAGCTGGCCTCCATAATATCCAAACCTTCAAAGCTTTCATCAAAGAAGGTCTGGTGAAACTGCTTCATATCAATAGACATCGCGCTACCCTAAAACTTTTTTTACCGTAGCCAGTAGCTGATCGGGATTAAAGGGCTTCACTATCCACCCTGTCGCGCCCGCCGCTTTGCCCGCCTGTTTTTTCTCAGCCGATGACTCAGTAGTCAGAGTTAAAATAGGCGTAAATTTATACGCAGACAGTGAACGTAATTCTTTAGTCAGTGTAATACCATCCATATTGGGCATATTAATATCAGTAATCACCAGCGAGAAACGAGCGGACTTGGCTTTAGTCAAGGCTTCCTGGCCATCCTTTGCTTCAGTTACATCATAGCCAGCGCCCTTAAGAGTGAATGTCACCATTTGACGCATCGATGCCGAATCATCGACTGCTAATATACTTGCCATGCTTCGTCTCCAAACCTAAATATGTGAATCCAGATTCTCATAATTGTCTGCCGAAACATTCTTATTTTTCTCCATCATTATTGTTCTCTACAGACGAACACGACTCATAAGCATGAAGATGGTTTTTCAGGCCTAAAATTCTCAGGGTATCGGCAACGGCGTCTGAATAACGCCATTCGAAATCACGACTCTGTTCTTGCGCATCACGATTAAATAAGCAAATCAATTGCGCAATAGTCGTATCGATGCGTTGAGTTTTTGATAAATCGACGATAGTGGCTTTTCCAGTGAGAAAAGCATCGTGGAGTGTTTGACTGAAGTCTTGAGCATTCGCTATGCCAAGCTCTTCGTCACATAAGACTGTATTAGGTTCTTCCATAACCACTATCCTAAATCCATTACGAAAAAGATAGCGGCTCAATCTAATTAGACTTTAACTAAAAAACAACCTCTCCAATAAATTTTTTATTGTTATTTTTATCTGCAAGAGCGAGGGGCTTTATTATATACATTTTTTTCTATTTCCAGACCCAGAGTCAAATGAAATAAATATGAATTGTCCTACAATACGGCGCATCAAACAAATCATTACACCAAGTAACTGTCATGGCTATCATCATAATGATTTACCTTAAAAATACTATTCCCTTAGTAAATTTTACACTCATCAATCACTCAAGTTACATGACAATTTGCCGATAGCCAACCTTAGATTAAGGTCAGGTTTGCTGCTCAACAAAGGGGCTCACCCGGATGGGTTCGGCCATAGCCAAGCAATCACTCTTCCGTTGGAAATGGAGATAAGAGACCAAGCGATCTCTGGGTTGATAAGGATATTAAAATGAGACCAAATTATTCAGCACCCTCTACATCTTTGCTGATATTTCTATGTTATCTACCAGCCACTCTTTGTAGTGTATTTTCCGCCTGGTTGATCCTTTTCTCACAAAACCACAGTCTTTCTCTCGATGTTACCGCTGCCACTGCACTTGCCTGGGCGCTGACAGCTGTATATTTCAATGTTCGCCAGCCACCTCGAAAGAACAAGAAAAATCAAAAAATCACCAGCGATAATACTCATCCAAATCATAATCGTCAGCAACAACTGCATAATCAGCTATCACTGGCCATGCATGACGAGATGCACAATATTAGTAGCGATGTAGAGCGATATCGCAACGTGGTATCTAATGCAATTGGTGGTTTAGCTGAAAGCTTTCAGGGTATTAGCCAGCAGTCACAAGCAGAAAAAGAGGTGCTGGTTGGTTTGTTGAAAGATATGGCAGGCACTAATACAGGGGATGACGCTAGCGATGAAGCAACAATAGAAAAATTTATCAGTGACACAGAAGTCACCCTACACTACTTCGTCGATACGATTATCGACACCAGCAAGGAAAGTATGCGGCTGGTATACCAACTTGATGATATGTACACACAAATCAGTCAGGTTATGACATTACTTAGCGACATAAAGAGCATCGCTGCCCAAACCAATTTATTGGCCCTAAATGCCAGCATTGAAGCAGCTCGCGCAGGCGAGTTTGGCAGAGGATTTGCTGTTGTCGCTGAAGAAGTTCGCGCACTGTCCCATCGGTCAGATCAATTCAGTAATGAAATTAACTGTGTCGTGTCAGGCGCCATGCAAGGCATTCAAAATGCGCGCGGTGTAGTTAGTGACATTGCATCAAAAGATATGAAAATTATGCTCAACTCCAAGAAAAAAATATCCGCCACTATGGAAGGAATTAATGATTTCCACGATAACGCAACATCAAAGCTATCTGTAGTTGAAGAAATGGTAGAAGAAATAGATAACAAGGTCGCTTTGGCAATAACTTCATTGCAATTCGAGGATATTGTTACCCAACTAGGCGGCCATATCGAAAAGCGTTTGAGCGTACTAGATGATGCTCTAGGCACTATGGAAAAAGCAAACAGACACGAGCACATTACCAATACTGATTCTTTAGCAGCTGAACAAGCCCTCGAACGTTTGCAGGAAGACGTACTCAATAGCATCAACAGACTTAAAGAGCTAGAAACCACACCAGTAAAACAAGAGGATATGACGACAGGCGAAATTGATCTATTTTGATCTCAACCTTGACATGCTATGCCAGCAGTACATCTGGTCAAGCTGTCACAAACATAAGATTTTTGATAAATAATTCATCCTGTATCAACAATAGAAAATTAAGGAGACACCCCATGAGCATGGACATTGATATACGAGATAACTCAAGCGAAGTATACATTCGGGTTACTGGACATTTTGATTTTGATTCCCATGAGGACTTTCACGAAGCCCTGACAGCAGCCAACAGCAATAATTACTCTAAATACACAGTTGACCTGGGATCAGTCAAAGATCTAGATAGCTCTGCACTGGGTATGTTGCTGTTATTACGAGAATCAGCTGGTGGGGAAAGTGCTGATATCAGTATTGTTAATTGCCGATCTGAAATTAGAGAAATACTTAAAATTGCTAATTTTCAACAAATGTTTCACATTCATTAATTAACCCCTTAGCTTAGAGAAGCTCACACCCCACCCATGGATGACCTTAATGCGAATTCTTATTGTTGAAGACACCATCTACAAACGTAGAATCCTGGAATCAATCCTTCTGGAAGACAAGCATGAAGTCATTCTCGCTGGTGATGGGGTTGAGGCTGTCGCAATATTTAAAGCCGAACAACCTGACATGATATTGATGGATGTAGTATTGCCAGAAATGGATGGCTATGTCGCCACTTCACAAATAAAGGCTCTATGCGGAGACCGCTTTGTACCTATCATTTTCATCACCACATTAACTGGCAGCGATGTGTTGGGAAAATGCATCGAGTGTGGCGGTGATGACATACTTTCCGGCCCCTACGATCACTATGCTTTGCTTGCAAAAATCGCAGCAATGGCACGCATTCAAAAACTACACGAAAAACTGAATGACCAAACCACACAACTGCAAAAACATAAAAATCGTGCCCAACGCGAACTTAGTATTGCCGAACATGTTTTTTCCACTATTCTTGATCGTGGCGACCTCAAGCACACCAGCATTAACTATTATTTGTCGCCCATGTCACTGTTTAGTGGTGATATTTTACTCTGTGCACACACCCCTTCTGGTGGCATGCATATCATGTTAGGTGACTTTACGGGTCATGGCCTGTCCGCAGCGATTGGTGCCATGCCAACCTCGGATATTTTTTACACCATGACAGCTAGCGGCTTCTCTATTGGTGATATAGCTGCCGAAATGAATCGACGACTATTCAATATTCTCCCCACGGGTATGTTTTGCGCCGCAAGTATTGTCGAATTAGATTTTGAACGCACCACTGCCAGCATTTGGAACGGTGGCATGCCAGATATACTGATTACAGGTAAAAATGGCAATATCGAACACCATATAGTGTCCAGCCACCAAGCATTGGGGGTTCGACCAGAAGATAAATTTGAACGCAAGACAGAGATCATTCCTGTCAACAAATTCAACAAAATTTATATCTACTCTGATGGGCTAATCGAGGCAAAAAATCACCGTGGCCGAAAATTCGGTATGAAAAACTTGCACTCACAGTTTCCTCAAGCCGCCTTAAGCGACCCACCACTCAGCAATCTGCTAAACAACCTAGAAACTTATACCGCTGGCTGCGATCAGTCTGATGATATTTCAATCGCTGAGATAAGTACCGCTATCAACGATACATGGCGTGCAGATCAAGACTCAAAAAGTCAAAACAGAATGGCACCATCAACCTGGAATTTGTCATTGCGACTTAATGCCGACACGCTCAAAACTGTTAACCCAGTTCCTCTTTTGCTTAATTTGATCATGGGGGTGCAGGCGCCACAAGGTCATCGCGAACGCATCTTTACAATTTTAAGTGAACTGTTTTCTAACTCACTTGATCACGGCCTGCTCGGCGTTGATTCAGCCATGAAATCCAATGCGACAGGCTTTGCCGAATATTACCGTTTACGCGAGAAGCGTCTTGCCAAATTGGAAGACGGACAGATAGACATTAAGCTCAATCACCAGCCCAACAGCAACCAAACATCTGGCAAACTTATTATTAAGGTCAATGATAGCGGACCGGGCTTCAATCATAACGCCGTATTCAATATCCTAAAATCAAACCAAGGCTATTCCGGACGTGGCATTGCTCTAGTGAAGTCTCTTTGTAAATCAGTGAACTATCGTAGCAATGGCAACCAAGTTGAAGCAACATACGAGTGGAACCGAAAATAGCGCTTCGACGTTCACCTGCTTGTTACACGAATGAATTTTTTTGACAAGATACTCTGCATTAATACATATTAATGAGAGGGGTACAATAGCAGCTGTGTATGTGGTTTTAAGCGATTAAGCTCTTTGAAAAAAGCTAGAATATTCAGAATCTTAGGTATTCTATAGCTATAAGTTTGCTGGGTGTACAATAGCCATTCGGTAATACATAGCGGCTCTGTATCGCCGGGGACAAACAAAACCAACGCAAAGATAATTTACTGAAAATAAGAGAAAATCTATCAATGGAACGTAGAATACAAAAAAGGTTAAACAGCAATGAAGTGATACACGGCCACCATAGATAAACTGTTAGGCATAGATAAAGAAACAAGGTAACTAAAATGGGAATACTCAATCGTTCTACACTAATGAAAGCGCACGCGCTATTAGCGGCCTTTATCTTGCCAGTGGCAATTATGTTTTTTGTTACTGGTGCTCTTTATACATGGGGCATAAAAGGCGATTATGATACAACTATTCATGAACTACACCTTAAAAAACCTATCCAAGGCGAGCTTAGAGAGCTTATTGAATTAGCAAAAAACGAGTTGAAAAGACAAGATATAGAAACACCATCAGGTCAAGCTAAAATCAAAAGAATTGGCTCTTCTTTCAAGCTAGAGTGGACGGGTTCAAATATGGATATTATTATTGAGCCAACATCACAACCATTAATTGCTAAATTGGAAATAAAAAACACCAACTGGCACCGACAGTTTGTGCAACTACATAAAGCAAAAGGCGGCACCCCATTTAAGGTATATGCCGCTGCATTTGCCACCGCCTTGCTGTTATTACTTATTACCGGATTTATTATGGCATGGCAAATGCCAAAGTTACGAAAACTAACATTAGCTTCTGCATTATTGGGTATAGCCGTATTTGTTGTAATGGTCATATCCAGTTAAACTTAGTCGCCAAATGCCTAATAAGGCGCCGCACTCGGAAAAATTACTCGCTACGCTCCTAATTTTTCGGTGAGCAAGGCGTTAGGTGTCCAAGTGAATTCCTCACCTCTCCTTCTACTGATCGCCGATGCAGTTTTACTGCTACATGTACTATTTATCGTTTTTGTCGTGGCTGGCCTCGCTCTAATATTTATTGGTAGTGCGCTTGCTTGGTCCTGGGTTAGAAACCCCTGGTTTCGTATAGCGCATCTCAGCGCCATTGGTATAGTCGTGGTTCAGTCGTGGCTCGGGGCCATATGTCCGCTTACAACTTTGGAAATGGCACTACGTTTGCGGGCTGGGGGCACTGTGTATTCTGGTTCTTTCATAGCACATTGGCTTGATACTATTCTTTATTATCAAGCGCCTGCATGGGTCTTTGTGGTTTGCTATACGGCTTTTGGTGCAGTCGTAGTAGCTAGCTGGTTTTGGGTTCGCCCGCGCCGATTAACTGCATTCAAGTCATGGCGCCACCTAAATAAGTAAATGAAGCCATTCACTGCGACTCAACTAACGCCGCGCACCTTATTTAGGCGTTATACATCACTAAGTGAAGTTATGTTAATAAAACCAAAATCAAATCGTTCAACCCTAAAAATATGGCAATAAGTGAATTTGAAATCAAGCGGTGTGAGAAATTAGTGGGTTCTTATGTAGAACAGCACAGGCCACCTTCGCATATAAGGGATAAGGTAGACCTGAGCTATCGAGTCAAAAATCAAAGTGTCGAAATATTCGAGATACGCCCACGGTGGAATGAGCCACAGCAAAAAATAGAAGAAATGATTGCAAAAACCACCTACGTTAAAAAGAGTGGCCTATGGAAGGTATATTGGCAACGTGCAGATATGAAATGGCATCGCTACGATCCAATGCCAGAGGTTGGTTCATTAGAGGAGTTTCTAGCGTTGGTGGCGGAAGACAAGCACTGTTGTTTCTATGGTTAAACTGTCTTTTATACGATCTAAGGAAGCTCTGAATTAATTAGACCTTATTGACAGTGTAAACTGCCCACCCGGGTCAAGTATTTTTATATCTTATTCAACCCTTCTCGTTGTTGCTATAGCTCTACAATTTTACGTTGCGTAACCTGAGGGCATTGGCAATCACCGACACCGAGCTGAAGCTCATAGCCGCAGCGGCGATAATGGGTGATAACAGCAGCCCGAAAAAGGGATACAACACGCCCGCGGCAATTGGCACACCGGCGGCGTTATAGATGAAGGCAAAAAACAGATTCTGGCGGATATTGCGCATGGTGGCATGGCTGAGACGACGCGCTCGCACAATGCCGCGCAAATCGCCCTTGACCAGGGTGACACCGGCGCTCTCCATGGCGACATCGGTGCCAGTACCCATAGCAACGCCGACGTGAGCCTGGGCCAGGGCCGGGGCATCGTTGATGCCGTCTCCGGCCATGGCGACGATATGCCCTTCGGCCTGGAGTTGTTTCACCACCTCGGCCTTTTGCTCTGGCAACACCTCGGCCTGCACCTGGTCGATATCCAGTTTCGCCGCCACCGCTTCGGCAGTCTTGCGACTGTCACCAGTGAGCATAACCACGCGAATGCCTTCGCGGTGCAGGTCTCGAATCGCCTCGGGGGTGGTGGCCTTAATGGGGTCGGCGACACCGATCAGGCCGGCGGCTTTACCATCAACCGCTAGCAACATCACAGTCTGGCCTTCTGCGCGCCCAGCATCAGCCTGTTGCGGCAGATCCCCGACATCAATGCCAAGATCGTGCAATAATTTGATGTTACCCAAGGCAATTTGGCGGCCATCTACTTCACCAGTAACGCCTTTGCCGGTCACAGATTGGAAATTATCCGCCGTCGCCAGTGCAACACCGCGCGCCTCGGCGCCCTGCACAATGGCCTCGGCCAATGGATGCTCGCTGCCGCGTTCCAGGCTGGCGGCCAGGCGCAGGTTCTCATTCTCTTGAAAACCCTCGCGCGCAACAACCGAGACCAGCTTCGGCTTGCCTTCGGTAAGCGTGCCGGTTTTATCCACCACCAGGGTATCAACCTTGCGCAAGACCTCCAACGCCTCGGCATTTTTGAACAAGACACCCATCATCGCGCCTTTGCCGGTGCCGACCATGATGGACATGGGCGTGGCCAGACCGAGGGCGCAGGGGCAGGCGATAATCAATACCGCCACAGCGTTGATTACGGCGTAGGCAATAGCGGGTTCCGGCCCCCATAAACTCCAGACGATGAAGGTAACAACCGCAATCACCACTACTGCGGGAACAAAATAACCGGACACAACATCTACCAGCCTCTGGATAGGCGCGCGCGAACGCTGCGCCTCAGCCACCATGTTGACGATCTGCGCCAACAGAGTGTCAGCCCCAACTTTTTCGGCTCGCATCATCAGGCTGCCGGTACCGTTGACCGTGGCACCAATCAACCGTTCTCCGGCCATTTTTTCGACTGGCATCGGCTCACCCGTTACCATGGATTCGTCAACATTGCTGTCACCATCAATGACAGTGCCGTCTACCGGGATTTTTTCACCTGGACGCACCCGCAGCGTATCACCGACCTGCACATGTTCCATGGGGATGTCTTCTTCAGCGCCATCATCACGAACGATACGCGCAGTCTTGGGCGCCAGCCCTAACAATAGTTTGATTGCCGCGTTGGTCTGGCTGCGCGCACGCAGTTCCAGCATTTGCCCGAGCAATATCAGTGTAGTAATCACCGCCGCCGCCTCGAAATAGACCGGCACCACGCCCACCTTATTAAACACTTCGGGCGGGAAAATAGCGGGGAAAACGGTGGCGATAACACTGTAGACAAAGGCCACCGAGACACCGAGCCCGATAAGGGTGAACATATTCAGATTACGCGT
>JAESQP010000146.1 GCA_016765075.1 Gammaproteobacteria bacterium | reverse complement strand
TGTTCTAACCACGAACTGTAATTACCTTCCCACGGAATACCATGGCCGCGATCCAGTTCAAGAATCCAGCCCGCCACGTTATCAAGAAAATAGCGATCATGAGTGATGGCCACCACAGTGCCTGGGTATTCAGCAAGAAACTGTTCTAACCAGGCGACGGACTCGGCATCGAGATGATTGGTCGGCTCATCAAGCAACAGCATGTCAGGTTTTGACAATAATAAGCGACATAGGGCGACGCGACGTTTTTCACCGCCTGAGAGTTTGCTGACGTCGGCCTCCCACGGTGGCAATCTCAATGCGTCAGCAGCGATTTCGAGTGTGCGTTCAATTTCCCAACCACCACAGGCATCGATGGCGTCTTGCAATTTTCCTTGCTCGGCCAACAGATCAGTCATTTCATCATCGGTCATTGGCTCGGCAAATTTATCGCTGATGGCATTAAAGCGTCCGAGTAATTTTATCGTGTCGCCCAAACCTTCTTCGACATTACCACGCACGTCTTTTTCAGTATTTAATTCAGGTTCTTGTGATAGATAGCCGATTCGAATACCGGGTTGTGGTCGTGCCTCACCGTTAAATTGGTCATCAAGCCCGGCCATAATACGTAATAACGTGGATTTCCCGGAGCCATTTAATCCGAGCACGCCAATTTTCGCACCGGGGAAAAATGATAGCGAAATATCTTTGAGAATCTCGCGTTTTGGTGGCACTACTTTGCCAACGCGATTCATGGTGTAGACGTATTGAGCCATTAGTTAACCTTAAGGAAACTCTGATTTATTCATGGAACACGATCTTGTGGCTGAAATATACCAGCTCTTCGTTGCGAATTTTGCCAATAGCCCCGTTATTGGCTGCAATTTGCGCCTTGATCTGGAATATTTCAGTTGGCAATCTCGTTGTTACAGAATTAATCAGAGGCTCCTTAAGTAGTGTTGATGGCGTGTAACTACTCGCCCTCTGGCTCGAATAAAAGTAGCCATTCGTCATTCCGGCAGTTTTTTAGCCGGAACCTAGGA
Source organism: Gammaproteobacteria bacterium (assembly GCA_016765075.1). NCBI lineage: Bacteria > Pseudomonadati > Pseudomonadota > Gammaproteobacteria > Gammaproteobacteria bacterium. The sequence goes on along the minus strand of JAESQP010000146.1, from coordinate 5,566 downwards.
GGTTAACCCACTGGATTCCGGCTAAAAAACTGCCGGAATGACGGGCACTGGGTCTGCGCCAAGGTGGGTGAGTAGTGACGATTATTTGTTGTTTTGTGTCCCTAAGTCCGACAGGCTCCTAGGTCGCACAGTCGAACACTTTATGTGCCGCAGCCAGAGCAACGCCTTTATTGATGGGTGCGTTAGCACTGCTTAATACATCTTCTAGCGCATTCAAACAGAACAAAACATTACGCCGATTCGAGGCGTAACCCATGAGACCGATGCGCCAAACCTTACCTGCCATTACCCCCAGCCCTGCGCCGATTTCGAGGTTATAGTCAGTCAGTAGTTTGCTGCGAATAGCGGCGTCATCAACACCTTTGGGAATGGTGACAGCATTGAGCTGAGGCAGACGATCGGCCTTATCGACGACAAATTTCAGTCCCATTGCTTCTAAGCCATCGCGTAAGGCTTCATGGTTATGATGATGACGTGCCCATGAAGTCTCTAAGCCTTCTTCTTGCAGAATAACGAGTGATTCATGTAGGGCGTAAAGTGCATTAATGGGCGCGGTATGGTGATAGGCGCGTTTGGCGCCTGTGCCCCAATAACTCATAACCAGATTTAGGTCTAAAAACCAACTTTGTACCTTATGTGTGCGTGCTTTAATTTTTTCGGTGGCGCGTTCACTGAAGCTGATGGGAGAAAGGCCTGGTGTGCAAGATAAACACTTTTGACTGCCAGAATAGATCGCATCGATATTCCATTCATCAACTTTTAGTGGTGAGCCACCGAGTGATGTGACGGCATCGACAATGGTTAAGCAGTCGTGAGCATGAGCCAGGTTGACCAGTGTTGCAATATCAGAACTGGCGCCAGTCGAAGTTTCAGCGTGCACCATGGCAACGATGTTGGCATCGGGGTTGGCTTTGAGTGCTGCCTCAAGTTTGTTGGCATCGATGGCATCACCCCAGGCATCTTCTACCATCACGGCTTTAGCGCCGCAGCGTTCAACATTTTCTTTCATGCGACCGCCAAAGACGCCATTTTGGCAAACAATGACGGTGTCACCAGGCTCGACTAAATTAACAAAGCAGGTTTCCATGCCGGCAGAGCCTGGAGCAGACACAGGCATTGTTAATGTATTTTTGGTCTGAAAGCCATATTGGAGTAGTTCTTTGAGCTCTTCCATCATGACAATAAATTGTGGATCAAGATGGCCAATGGTAGGTCGTGACATCGCCTCCAGGATGCGCGGGTTAACATCAGAGGGGCCAGGGCCCATCAGGGTGCGTTGTGGTGGAATAAAGGATGTGATTGTCATGAATATTCTCTCTTGTATCTATCAACGTTACGCCAATATGGCGCCGGCAACGCCGAGCCTAATCGTAGGCGAGTTGCTGACTAAAGTCTAAAGGGTGCCTAGTCTATCGAGAATCTACTTTTTTTGCCATGAGGGGGTGTTTCATTGGCCTGTAAATCCAGTAAACCTCAAGCAGAAAGGTGCGGCATAATGATTGCCAATCAACCGGTATTAGAAAGACAGTGCGAGCCTGTGTATCATACCCAGCCATGATGCTGACAATGAACAAAAAGGCACTTACACTCAATGATTATGTTCGCTCTGATGTTATAGAGTCGTTGCTGAGTGTTAATGACTTTGTACGCTGGGTCACCACCTGTCTTAATTCTGCTGATTTAAGCTATGGTCATGGCTACACCGATGCAGTTGATGAGGCGCTGATTCTGGTTTTGCATGCGATCAATATGACCATGACTGTGCCAGCTGAGACATTTCAATCTCGATTGTCGGTGCTTGAAAAAAGGCGAATTATCACCTTGGTTGAGCAGCGGATTAATGATCGTGTTCCCGTTGATTATCTTACACAACAGTCGCGCTTTGCCGGCCTTGATTTTTATGTTGATGAGCGCGTATTGGTGCCGCGCTCACCGATAGCGGAGCTTGTCGAGCAGGGTTTTGAGCCCTGGTTGCAGGCTGATAGTGCTAGCCGTGTGCTTGACCTGTGTACGGGTAGTGGCTGTATCGGTATTGCTTGCGCTTATAGTTTTCCCAAAGCGCAGGTGGATCTTGCTGATCTGTCATCTGATGCCTTAGCTGTGGCGCAAATCAATATCGCTCAACATGGCCTTAGCAATGATGTGACTGCGATCAAGTCGGATTTATTTTCGGCACTTGACGCTAATGCGTACGATTTGATCGTCAGTAATCCACCTTATGTGCCACAGGCAAGCTATGATGGCTTGCCAGCTGAGTTTGACCATGAACCTGAGATGGGTTTGGTCTCTGGTGTCGATGGCCTTGTGCATGTGACGCGAATTCTTAACGAGGCGGCAGACTATTTAACTGAACAAGGCTGGCTGTGCGTGGAAGTGGGCGAGGCGCGCGATGCGCTAGAAGAAAAATGGCCGGACGTGCCCTTTATATGGCCAGATTTTGAGCGTGGCGGTGGTGATATATTTTTACTGGATAGACAAACACTGCGCAGCCACTTTTAGGCTGAAGTTAGCAGTGATGGCAAGTCATCAGCAGCAATGGGTTTGCTAAATAAAAAACCTTGATAGCTGTCACAGTCTTTTCGTTTCAAATAATCGAGTTGAGCGCGAGTTTCGACTGCTTCAGCAGCAATATCAATCCCCAGGTGGTGGCAGGTTAATATCAATGAATCAACCATTTCCATTGCAGCAGGTGTGTCAAGTACGGAGCCTACCAGCGAGCTATCTATTTTTACCTGGCCGACGTTAAAATTGTGTAGTGTATCCAGTGTGCGTGTGCCGGTACCGAAATCATCAATCGATATCTGAATGCCCAGCTGTGTGAGTTGTTGAATAGTTTCTTTGCTGCGTTTTACGTCTTGCCTCAGTGTTGATTCGCTGACTTCCAGTCTGAGCTGTTTGGCATTACTGCCGTGCTTGAGCAAGGCATTTTCCAGTGTATTGACTAAAGCCGGATCAATAAACTGTTTGTGACACAGGTTGACCGAGATGGGCAACTGCTCATAACCTTTTTTTTGCCACTCACCAATTTGCTGACAGACCTTGTCGATAACCCAGTGAGTGACTTTGCTACAGTGCCGACTTTGTTCAATATGATGCATGAACTGTGCAGGGCTTAATATTCGGTCTGGTTCCAGTTGCCAACGTAACAACGCTTCAACTGCGATAACCTTGCCATTTTTTATATTCACTTGTGGTTGATAGACCAGACGGAATTGATCTTGTGAAATCGCCTCACATAGGCGCGAACGCAGATGTAGTGACTCCGCAGGCCGTGAACGTAAGGTATGTTGGGTAAAATAATTCGGGCCAAGGTTTCGTGCTGAAACAAGTGCATTGTCAGCATCATTGATTAAATCACGTGCGTGGCTGTGACGGTTACTTGGTAGAGCAATGCCAATGTTGATGGCGATGGTGATGGTATGAACGCCAAGATGATACGGTGCTTGCAGCAACTCGATGAGTTTTTCGGCGACAATGGCTGCGTCACTGTCAGCGTTGAGGTGTTGCAACAGAATACTAAAGTCACCATTATTCATGCGCGCTACCCTATCGGTGTCGCGTAAATTATGTGTAAGACGTTGAGAAATGGCTGGTAGTAGGCGTGGTAGCAATGCTTTCTCGTTGACTTCGAGCTGTGGTTTATTGTGGATGGCTATGGATAACACGGCCATCGATATCTGCTCAAAGTTGGTGTGTTCAAACGCGTTTGTTAGGGTGTTTAAAAGAGTGAATTCGTTGGCTAGCCCTGTTAGGTCGTCATAGCGTGATACGTTCAATTGCTGGCGTGAAAGTTTGCTCTGTTGGTGTGTTGTTGTCACGCTGTCATAGATTGCATCTTTACTTGCGGTGGTATGTACCAGGTAGCCATGAGCGCCGTGTTTAACAGCATTGGCTGCAGAGCGCTCATTATGTTTGTTGTCGATAGCAATAATGGTGCAATGGTGGTAGGTGTTGACTAATATCGCTAGGTTGCGACAGTCCATTCCGCTGCCATCGCTGATATCAACCAGCACAACATCAAACGATGCGTCTGACTTATGCGATAATGCGTGATACAGGCCTTGACTATAAGTGTATTGTAGGTTGGCAGCGACCAGCTTTGTTAGAAGCTCAATTATAGCGTTTTCGCTGCTACAGCGGCCACCTACGACCAGTATATTAAGAGCTTGGTTTGGCTTGCTGCATTCGGTGTTTGCATCGACCGTCATTGTCCTGTCCAGCGTTGCTAAGCTGGTTCAAGATGCTAACGGAAAATACGTCATCATTCAAGCCAACGATTTTAGTGGGCTTGAAAAATAAGAAATCGGTACTCTTATGTCAGGAAACACAATAGGTCGTTTGTTTAGTGTCACTAGTTTTGGTGAAAGTCACGGCGCCGCTATCGGCGCGATAGTAGACGGTTGCCCTCCGGGCATGGAGTTAAGCGTTAAAGATCTGCAACAAGATCTTGAGCGTCGTCGGCCTGGCAAGTCACGCTATACGACCCAGCGTCGTGAGACCGATGAAGTGGAAATACTGTCGGGCATTTTTGAGGGCAAGACGACCGGCACACCGATAGCCTTGTTGATCCGTAATATTGATCAACGCTCGAAAGATTATACAGAGATTAAAGATCGTTTCCGCCCCGGCCATGCGGATTATACCTACCAGCAAAAATATGGCTTTAGAGATTATCGTGGTGGCGGACGCTCTTCTGCACGCGAAACCGCATCGCGTGTTGCGGCGGGCGCCATTGCAAAAAAATACCTTAAAACACGCTATGGCGTTACTGTTCAAGGCTACTTATCCCAGTTAGGCTCGATACGGGCAGAGACGGTTGATATGAGTGCGGTCGAGGGCAACCCCTTTTTCTTTCCTGATGCTTCGCGCATTAATGAGCTCGAACAGTATATGGACGTCTTACGTAAAGAGGGAAACTCAATTGGTGCACGGATAAACGTGATTGCTAAAGGCGTACCACCTGGCTGGGGTGAACCAGTGTTTGATCGACTGGATGCTGACTTGGCTCATGCACTGATGAGTATTAATGCGGTTAAGGGTGTTGAGATAGGCGATGGTTTTGCTGTGGTTGAGCAAAAAGGCACCGAGCATCGTGATGAAATGAAACCCAATGGGTTTTTGACCAATCGCGCGGGCGGTGTACTTGGTGGTATTTCCTCTGGTCAAGAGATTACGGCAAGCATTGCTTTAAAGCCGACATCGAGCCTTCGTTTGCCAGGCCAAACAGTGAATAGCAAGGGCGATTCAACTGATGTGATTACCAAAGGTCGTCACGACCCCTGTGTTGGTATTCGTGCAACCCCTATCGCTGAGGCAATGATGGCCATTGTGTTGTTGGATCATGCGTTGCGTCATCGCGGTCAGAATGCCGATGTGCATTGCGATACGCCAGTCATCCCTGCCTCTACTCCAGACTAGGGGGTGTTAACAATCATTTTGACAGTCCTGTTGTATCTTCAATACCGCCAGACGCCCCGCAGGAAGTGCCCTTGGGGTACAAGGCGAGAGGAGAGAAGTTTGGTGGTTCCAAATGAGTGACGAACAACGCAGTATGGCGGTATTGAAG
>JAESQP010000145.1 GCA_016765075.1 Gammaproteobacteria bacterium | reverse complement strand
CACTCAGATGCAAAGAATGATGAAGCAATTTAAAAAAGGTGGCATGTCAAAAATGCTCAAACGTATGATGCCTGGTATGCGCTTAGGTTGAACCTAAATAAATCAGTTAAATCTACTGTGGACGCCTAATGCACTAAACCTAAAGTGTTTTTTGCTAATTGTAGACTCACCCGTAGAGTGACTACGCGATCGTCTAAAATTAGCAAAAAACACTTTATCTTTATCACTTTAGACGCCCTCGCTACGATTCAACTGATTTATTTAGGTTAAAAGAGCCATTTTGTTTATGACAGTTGGACTTTTTGCTGCCAGCCATAACGTCAATACGGGCAGTGGTAGAGCAAGACTGGAGATAGGCTGTACTTTTAGTCCCAGTTTTAGCTATAATCCGCGGTTTTTACCGAAATATCGCATTTTTTCCGGAGAGTATTACATGGTCACAATCCGTCTGGCACGGGGTGGTGCTAAGAAACGGCCGTTTTATCACGTTGTTGTTGCCGATTCGCGCATGCCGCGCGATGGCCGTTATATCGAGCGCGTTGGGTTTTTTAACCCAGTTGCAACCGGCCAAGAAGTTCGTTTGCAGCTCAAATCTGAACGCATTGATTATTGGTTAAGCCAAGGTGCTCAGCCTTCAGATCGCGTTCATAAATTGATTAAGTCTAATAGCATCGAGTCTAACAGCGCTCAATCTTGACGTCTAAATTAGGCTCCGGGTTAACCCTGAGTAAGGTCGTAGTCGGCCATATCGCTGGGGTTTATGGTATTAAGGGGTGGGTGAAAATCCGTTCTTACACTGACCCGATCGAGAATATATTGCACTACCGTTGCTGGCAGCTTGGCCTGCAAGATGGTTGGCAAAAGCGGCGACTCATTGAAGGGCGACGTCACGGCAAGGGTTTAGTGGCGTTGATTGAAGGTTTCGAGACGCCTGAGTTTGCGCGAAACTTTGTTAGCACTGAGATTGCTATTGAGCGCTCAGAATTGCCTGAGATTGCTGAAGATGAGTATTACTGGGCTGATTTGATTGGCCTTAAGGTCGTTACAATCGATGGTTATATGCTCGGTAAAATCAGCCATTTGATTGCAACGGGCGCCAACGATGTAATGATTGTTCGCAGCAGTAGCGAGACAGGCAAGCACGAACATTATGTGCCGTATATACGCGGTGATGTGGTTCGACAGATTGATCTTGACAGTGCAACCATCGAGGTTGATTGGGACCCAGAGTTTTAGGTGTAGCCAGACTATTAGGGCGAGTGTCATGATAAAGCGTATTGATGTCGTGACTTTGTTTCCGCAAATGTTTGCAGCGTTGACTGACTACGGCGTAGTGGGTCGGGCGTTACGAGGCGAGCATGTAGCACCCCAGGGCTCGGTTTTGTCCCCCCTTGATAGGGGGCAAGTACAGTTTGCAATGTGGAATCCACGTGATTTCACGCAAGACAAACATCGCAGTGTTGACGATAGGCCTTATGGTGGTGGGCCAGGCATGGTGATGCAGGTTGAGCCTTTGCGTAATGCCATTAAGGCAGCACAGTTGGCAGCGACGGATAAGGCATATTGTGTCTATTTGTCACCGCAAGGTCGGGTGTTAGATCATTCGACTTTGCAAGAATTAATAGCGCGTCCCCGTTTATTGTTAGTGGTGGGGCGTTATGAAGGCCTTGATGAACGTATCATCGATGCCGAAGTCGATATGGAATTATCTATCGGCGATTATGTGTTAAGTGGTGGTGAGTTGCCGGCCATGGTATTAATTGATGCCATGTTGCGTTGGTTGCCTGGGGTGCTAGGTGATGCCGAGTCGGCACAGCAAGATTCATTTGCTCAAGGGCTTTTGGATTGCCCACACTACACGCGCCCAGAAGTGTTGGACGATATTGCAGTACCTAGTGTATTGCTCAGCGGTGACCACGAAAAGATTCGTCGTTGGCGCTTAAAGCAGGCCTTGGGTCGAACCTGGTTACGACGTCCAGAGTTGATTGCAGCGCGCCGCTTAAGTAATGAAGAACGTTGCTTGCTGGATGAATTTATTAGCCAGCAAGAAGTGATTAAACGTAACGATTAAACAGCTTTATTTTTAGGAGTTATCCCAATGAGCAATATCATTGACCAGATAGAAGCCGAACAGTTGAAGTCCGATGTCCCCGCATTTAGCCCTGGAGATACGGTTGAAGTTCAAGTGAAGGTGATTGAAGGAACACGCGAGCGTTTGCAGACGTTTGCCGGCGTTGTTATCGCCAAACGTAACCGTGGTTTGAACTCAGCGTTTACCGTGCGTAAATTATCTCATGGTGAAGGTGTTGAGCGTGTTTTTCAAACGCATAGCCCAGCGGTTGACAGCATTAAAGTGGTGCGTCGCGGTGATGTTCGTCGTGCTAAGCTTTACTATCTGCGTGGCTTAACCGGTAGGGCAGCACGCATTAAAGAGAAGCTGGTTATAAAGAAAAAAGCCAAATAAAACCCAGTGTAGTGTTGGTTTGTGCGTAACAGCGCAGCCAAAGCTGACTAAAATAAGCAGGGTTCTATGGCAACATAGAACCCTGCTTTCGTTTTGCTGCTTGTACTTTAGTGTTATTAGTGCGCAGTTTTGGTGATCTATGGCAGAATACTTGGAAGATCTTGCAGTGATGGCCGCCGCATCCGATTACGATGCCGTATTCGATATCCCGATTGATGGCATTAAGCTGGGTGTTCGTTGGCGTTCAGGGTCTATATATGGCATAGATTTTCTGCCTAATTTAGCTGCAGATATCAAGACCAAAGACCAGCAATTGGCAGCGGCCATTAAGATTTTGAAAGACTACTTTCTGCTGGGGCAATCGCCGTCGGCTTTGCCAATACGTTTACAAGGCACAGATCATCAGCTTCGCGTTTGGCAGGCTATTCAACAGATACCGCCCGGTGCAGTTGCCACTTATGCTGAAATAGCCAAACATATAGGCAGCGCACCGCGAGCAGTTGGCGGTGCTTGTCGCCGCAATCCAGTACCTATTATTGTGCCGTGCCATCGTATAGTTGCCAGCAATGGCATTGGCGGTTTTGCCGGCGCAGGTGTGGGTAAACATATTGCTGTCAAACAGTGGTTGCTCAATCATGAGCATAAGATCGTTAGCGATTAGCTCATGACCAAGTCTGAGAATAAATCTGATCAGGCGCTTATTGAACGTTTTCTCGATGTATTGTGGGTAGAAAACGGCCTCAGTAAAAACACCTTGAGCGCTTACCGTAGTGATCTCAGCCAGCTCGCACTCTGGCAGCAAAAAATAACAATGAATTGTTTGGTTTAACACGTGAGTATTTACTACGGTATCTTTCACACGCGCAACAGCAAGGTAAATCGTCACGCTCCAGTGCGCGTATGTTGAGCAGTGTGAAACGGTTGTTTCAGTATTTGATCCGCGAAGGCGAATTAGAATCCGACCCCACAGCACAAATCGATTCGCCACGTTATATGAAGCCTTTACCCTCATCGCTCACTGAATCAGATATTGATGTCTTGCTCAATGCACCTGATATTAATACAGCGCAAGGTTTACGTGATCAGGCCATGCTGGAAACCTTATACGCCAGTGGTTTGCGCGTTAGTGAACTGATTGGTTTGCAGCTATCTCAGCTAAACTTAACGGATGGTTTGGTTCGCGTTGTCGGTAAAGGCAATAAAGAGCGTTTAGTGCCGCTGGGGGAACAGGCTATTTTAAGCCTGCAACAGTATTTGGCTGAGGCACGGCCAGAGTTATTGCGGCAACGACAAAGTGATGCCGTATTTGTCAGTAATCGCGGTCAGGCTATGGTACGCCAGACATTTTGGCATCTCATCAAACGCTATGTTGTGTCTGCGGGAATCAATAAAGTGGTATCACCGCATACGCTGCGTCATGCTTTTGCTACGCATTTGCTCAATCATGGTGCTGATTTACGGGTCTTACAGATGTTATTGGGGCACAGTAGTTTGTCGACGACGCAAATCTATACCCATGTGGCGAAAGAACGATTGAAGCGACTTCATGCTCAGCATCATCCGCGAGGTTAAAAAATCATAAAATGACGGATTTAATCACTGAAGCTGTGGTCAAATCTTTAGCCAGCTTCCCTCTGCAACTGAACAGGACAAACTGTCGCGCTGGAAAGCACGCTTTGTTCAAGCTAAAATGTTGGCATTGAGACTAAACATTATCCAGTATCGTCCGCCTTTGTGAAATATGCGGACTAGGTTTGGCGGATATCTCGCCGTTATATTGTTCACCTTATGATTTTACAATAGAGAGTAATTTGATGTCACGATTGATCGTTTTATTGCTAGTGTCCTTGGCTTTAATTGCTGGTGTCCCTGGTCTGAGTGTTGCTGCTGATGATATGGCAGAGATTAAGCAAGCTCTTAAGGCGCTTGTGCCTGAGTTAGAAGCTGACAGTATTAACCCGAGTGTGGTAGACGGTCTCTATGAAGTTGTTTTTGGTACACGGGTATTTTATATTAGTGCTGATGGCCGTTATTTTCTGCAAGGCAATATCCTTGACACTAAAACGAAAGTCAGCTTGACCGAAGCTAAACAGACGACTCTGCGTGCTGAGTTAGTTCAGTCGATGGATGAAGCAGATATGATTGTTTTCGCGCCAGAGTCGCCCAAGCACACTATTACCGTGTTTACTGATATTGATTGCGGTTATTGTCGCAAAATGCACCGCGAAATGCAGGCCTATAACGATGCTGGTATTGCTGTTCGTTATGCTGCTTTCCCTCGTAGTGGGCCTGATACGCCTTCTTATTTCAAGGCTGTTTCAGTCTGGTGTGGTGAAGATAAAAAAGCACTTATGACACAGGCAAAAAACGGTGATAAATTTGCACAAACTAAGTGCGAGAGCCCTATTGATGCACACATGGAAGTTGCTTCAAAGATTGGTATTAGTGGTACACCAACCATCATCCTTGAAGACGGTACCTTGATGCCCGGTTATGTGCCAGCAAAACGTTTGTTGCAAGCTTTAGAACAAAACCAGTCTTAGGAGCCTCTGATTAATTCATGAAACACGATCTTGCGCCTGAAATATCCCAGCTCTGCGTTACGAATCTTGCCAATAGTCCCGCTATTGGCTGCGATTCGTGCCTTGATCTGGAATATTTCAGTCGGCAATTTCATTGTTCCAGAATTAATCAGAGGCTCCTTAAAAGAATAGCACTTACTTAAGAGCTTATCTGTCATTCCGGCGGGCTTTTGGCCGGAATCTAGATTTATCAATCCCTGGATTCCGGCCAAAAAAATGCCGGAATGACGAGCCAATTAACTAATGGTCATTTGATAGAAGCTTAAGTAAGTGCCATTCCAGTCTTAGAAAGTAAGTTTAACCAACTTCTTTTGTGTGGTGAATAATATTGCCGCACTCACTGTTTTGTCAGGCCATAGCAGTTTGACTGCTGCTCGATAGCGAGACAGTTGTTCGCGGTGCTCTTGCGCTAACTGTTCTAAGTCGTCAGGCAAATGTTGCCGACTCTTGTAATCGATAATCAGTGCGCTCTTGTCATCAACGACAAGCCGGTCGATAACCCCAAAGCGTTGCTGGCCCTGGCTATCTATGGCGTTGACATTGACTTCGTTGTAGGCATTCTGATAGTGCGTGGCATCAAAACAGGCCTGTAATTCAGCTGCCGTATAAACTGCTAGTGCATCCTGCCAACAGGTCGTGATATCAAAACCATGAGGCAGGCCGCGTAGTTGGCGAATGACTTCATCGGCTGTGCTTGAGGCGTGTAGTCTATCTGAAGACAGCAATTCGAGTAGGCGATGGGTCGTATTACCGTAGATGATTGCATCCGTATCAAGGCTCTCTTGAACATCAGGGGCTGTTGCGTGCTCTTCCTCTTGGGAGGGCGAAACAGAGTCTTGGATTGCGATGGGGGTATAGTCATGCCATTGTTCGGTCGTTTGATTGCTACTGCTTAATGTGAGGCTCTCTACAATGCCTGGGTTGCCTTTATTCATCGGGGCGGCTTGAGTTCCCGTTTCTGCTGACCAGCCACGTGATGTATCAAATTCGCTGTTGGATTGCTGGGCGACTTGCTGCGCGATGTGTCCATACCAACTATTTTTCCAGTCACCTTTTTTTGGTTCGACTGCGCTAATAAATAACAACTGTCGTGCTCTGGTCATGGCGACATACAGTAAATTCGCATCTTCGACGCTTTCTTTTTGTTTGTCACTTTCAATAAGACGTTTGCTTATGCTGTCGCGATACATGCTGGACAGAAAAAAGTAATCAGGTTGCTGCTTGTTGGCTGGCCAATCGATCAAGCTATGGTGTCGCTGATTACGACTTGCTTGATTACCGGTATCGGCAATAAACACGACGGGCGCTTCCAAACCTTTAGCCGAATGAATGGTCAGTAATTTTACGGCTTGCTTGTTGCCTGAAAGTAGTAATTCATCTGGTGATTCCTTACGCTTTTGCAAAAGCTCTAGGCGATAGATAAATTTCTGCAAACTCGGATAGCGGCCGCTATCGATTTCTAACGCCAATTCAATAAAGCGCGTTAGATTTGCTTTTACCTTAGCCACATAATGTGGCGGCAAGCTCGCCATATAGCGGGCAATGATATTGCCTTGATGATAAATACGATCAAGTAAATCGTGTACCGGCAGCTTGCCGGTCAGCGTATGCCATTGTGTGAGCAAGGTGCATGCGCGTGCTAGTGTTGTGCTGGGTTGTTCAAGTAACGCTAATCGTGCATACCAAGACAGTGTTTTGTCGTTACTGGCCGCAGCCAAAGTGCTCAGGTCTTTATCGCTACAGGCGAAAATGGGTGAGCGCAGCACGACTGCTAGCGCAAGATTACTATGTGGAGTCAGTAGCGTATTGCATAGACTCAGCATATCCTGGATTTCCAGAGTCGAAAGTAATGACTTGCGCTGCGTACCAATAAAAGGAATGTCTGCGGCCAATAAGGCGTTTTCATAGTCAGCAACATGGCGGCGTTTTTTCACCAAAATCATGATGTCGCCATAATCAATAGCGCGTGCTATGCCATTGTCAGTAATAGCGGTATTGTTTTTGATAAGGGCTGAAATTTTTTGTGCAATGAGTTGGCCTTCTTGTTGATAGCGTTCATCGATGTCAACCTCTCTTGGTGTCACTAACGGGTTGCGTAGAGTGTGATCGATGTTACTTTGACCGCTTACCTCTTTTTCTTCAGGGATTTCGTTGGCGATCAAGGGTAATAACTCAGTATGCCCCCAAAGGTCTTGATGCACCGTATCATGGGCTTGAAAATCGACGAGCTTTTTACCCTTGATCGCTAATGAACCCTCTGGTGTGGTGCCCTCAGTACGTGCGCCTGAAAATACTTGGTTAACGAGATTGATAATCGCTGGCGACGATCTACGCGATTGGTCTAAGCGTAAGGCATGATGTGGTGCTGGCTGTTTTTCAAGCCACGATTGTGCAGCGATAAACAGATCGGGTGCAGCACGCCGAAAACGGTAAATAGATTGTTTGCCATCACCAACGATAAACACGCTTCGCTGTCGTTCGGTTTGCCCGGTAATTTCTTCAAGCAAGGGATAAAGCATCTGCCATTGTGTCGGGTTGGTATCTTGAAACTCATCAATCAAAATATGATCGATACGTTGGTCGAGCTTGTATTGTACCCAATGCGACTGCTCGCTATTGGACAAAAGTTTATACACTTGCCATTCCAAGTCAGAAAAATCGAGACAGTTTTGCTCATGCTTAATAGTTTGAAAAAATGTCAGCAATTGGTTGCCAACGGTATACCAGGCATGGCTGATCATGGCTGTTTTTTCACGATACAGTCTGTCTAGTAAATCAGCGACGGTCTGTGATAGTGAATGATGCAGCGTGATAAAAGTGTCTTCGTTAGTTTCGCCCATACGTTTGGCTTGCGCCTTGCTGGGGTTTCTTTTGCGTAATGTTGGGTTTTTATCTGTTGTAAAAAATATGGCATGCAGTGTTTGCAGTTTGTCAATGTCAAACTGCATGTGTGTGAGCAAGGTATTGAGTGTAAGTGCGAACCCACTATTTGTTTTGTTTTTGTTCTTTTCTAATAGTAATGAAAACTGCTTAAGTTGTTCACGCAGGGAATCTGATAGTGAAAGTGTCTCATACGATTGAGTTTCCAATTGTAATACATCACGAATTTTTCGAGTTGCGTAGGCAACAGGGTCACGCTGGTTTTCGGTAAATGCCCACCAGTCACTGCGATGTTCAAGAAAATCGTTAAGTAAGAGCTCTTCAACACTGTTTGGGTTGCTACACTCGTTGAACAAATGGTCAAGTGCAGTATTGAGGTTATTGGATGATTTTTTTCTGGCGCCATTAAGCAAACGTTGCCAAGCCTGATGTTTAAGTAGAGTGCTTGACTCCAGCAATTCAAAACCGGGGTTAATATTTGCTTCCAAGGGAAAGCGTTGTAGCAGGTCATGACAAAAGGCATGAAAGGTGGTTATTTTTACAGACTGTGGGTTGAGTAACAGCGTTTCATAGAGCAATCGAGCACGCTCGCTATAAGATGAATCCAGATCAAGAGCCTGTAATTTGTCAATGAGTTGCTGCTCGTCAATAGAGGCTAATTCATAAAGCCTTTCATTAAGCCGCTCAGCCATTTCGCCAGCGGCTTTGCGAGTAAAGGTGATTGCGACAATACTATTGGGGGCGCTGCCGTCTAACAGTAAGCAGATAATCCGACTTACCAATAAATACGTTTTTCCACTTCCTGCTGAAGCAGAAACCGTAACGTTAATATGGGATTTAAGTGCTAACATCGTTTTATTGCTCTGGCTCAGATTGCCAGCTTTGTTTGCGGCAAACACCTTGAAACTCACAGTATTGACAAACACCTTCATCACCCCAGGCGGGTAATGTTGCGCCCTGATGCAGTTGTTGATGCAGTGTGTTGAGGCGTTGTTGATTGTCTTGAGTAATGTTGGCCAGGTCATCGCCTTCGATAATGGTTTCTTTGACTTTATCCCCTAGCTCAAGGTATTTGCATTGACTAACGGGACGAGACCAAAGCATGGCATAGAAAGGTAATTGCACTGATTCACCCGTCATAACCTCACTTTTCTTGGCGGTTGTTCCGGTTTTGTAGTCTATGACGGCATCGCTGTTATTGCTGGTGTCAACGCGGTCGATACGCCCTTTTAGTCCGTATTGGTCTGTTGTCGGTGCTAGTTCGGTACGACATTCGCCGCCATAAAACTGCCAGCTTTCAGCGTGTTTTATTTGCCAGTCAATGTAGGTGGGTATGCCATTACGCCAGCGTTCGAGCCAAACGCGGTGCAGTGCATTATCTTCCAGGTCAGTCGCGAATACCTGTTTAGCAATATCGTTAAGGTGATCGATGCCCGCCTGGCGTGAATCTTTAGTTAGTGCTGGGGAGAAGGGTTGCGGCAACCCTTTTACCTCACTGTGAAACGCCTGCAGACAGCGATGGACGAGTTCGCCATAGTCTGATTTTTGTAATGCCTCACGTATTTGCTCAGGGGCTGACAACTGTAAGCACTGCGCGGCATAGAAGCGGTAAGGGCAGTCAATTAGTTGTTGATAGCTAGAAGCTGAATAGATATTAGGTAACAGAGTAGGGCTAACACGTGGAGCAGGCCGCAGTAACTTTGTGGGTAGCAGTGTGTCATTGAAGTTAGATAGTGTTAAATCACTGGCTGCTGTCGCAAGCGTAAGGTCGTGCAGATCTTGGCCATAAGCCATTTGATGAAAGGCATTAATAAGTTGTAGCCAGGGTGCCAGGGTTTGTGGCTGGCCGTTATGGTCAGTGGTGTAGGTGGCAAGAATATTAGGTGCGCACTCAAGCAAACGACGAAAATGATAAAAAGTCGTTTGCAGTTCATCTGTTTGTGTACGGAGCCCTAGCTCTTTGCGTACCGATTGATTGAACAACGGTGAGACCGCTGTCCTCGTAGGTAGATGGCTGGCATCGGCAGCGGCAATAATGAGCGCATCGAATTGTTCAAGATTTGACTGGCTTGCTGGCAACAAGGCAATCCCGCCTTCAATTCGATGCAACTGAAAATAGCTTTTCTCGAATGAGCGTGCCAGCCATTGGCGAAATGCTTGCCAGGGCAAGGTTTCTGTTTGAGCTTCGGCTATGGATTGCAGGGTTTGTAGTTGTTCAATAATGTTATGACCGGCTTCATCGTTTTGCAATGTCGATATTAATCCGATACGTTGCATGCTCAGTTCAACTGCTGACAATAAATCACTCAGCAAATAATTTTGGCTGCTGTCTTGTTTGGACAAGGATTTTGTTTTGGTGAACCGTATAATCGGCTGTGCCGCATACTCAATGGCATCAAGTAATTCACTAACATCGTTATTCTGCCATTGCAGGCGTTTTTGGCGCGAATGAATAGAAGAGCGATAGCGCGCTAAATTAGCCTGCACGTTTTCGCGGCGAATAATGTCTTGCTCAAAGCGATAGGTGGCTTTAGACAGCTTGGCTTGATCCCAATTAGGTAAGACAAAAGGTGATTTGAGCAAATCAAGTAACGGTTGGTAGGCAAAATCTTGTTCGATAAGGCTGAGCCAGCATTCTATTACTGCTGCTGCGCTGGTGGTGGACAGTGCCCAGCCAGTATAGTCATTAACAGTAAGGCCAACACGCTCAAGTAATGCCCGCACACGACGCGCAAGGCGGCGATCTTCAGTAATAATGGCGAGTTGTTGTTTGCCCTGTTTGCGCCAATGTACTAGCTGTAAAGCGATAGCCTGTGCTTCATGTTCGGCACTGGTGTTGTTACATAAACGCAAGCGATGTTTTGCTGGGCTTTGCGGGTGCTTTTGACTAAATGATTGAGCACGTTGCTTGATGCCGATGCGTTGCAACGACTCGGTGCTGGCTAACGGTGTATACGTATTATTAAGGAAATCGCTATAAGCTGAATGGGTGCCAGTTGAACGCACGCCAGCTGTTTGCTCAAAGCTAAACGCGCTGAGCAATGGGTGTATGGCGATATCACTATGTAATTGGCTGAGGGGGAGTTGGTTCGGGTCGGTTTCGTCAGTACATGTTGATTGTTGTCCGTGTAAAAAGATCCCCACTTGTTTGTTTGCATCTAGGCGCTGTAAGAATGCAAGTTCAGCAGGCAGCAAGCGGTGATAGCCTGCGACATAAAATACGCTAAGGGAAGGTGCATTAATAAGTTGTTGCAGGCCTTTTCTATGGGCGGTTGCATCGTCGGTGTAATCGTAGGCATCGAGTTGTTCTTGATAGGCATGCCATAGCGTGTGAACAATGTTGGTTTCACGGTTAAGAGGTGACAATGCGGCTTGTTCTGGGTTAACAGAGTGTTGCAAACCATAAGCCGTTGCTAAGGTCTCAACAAAGTGCTTAGAGTCTTTAGGCAGTGGGGTGTGGTTGGCGCTGAGCTCATCAAATAAAGCCAGCAAGTTATCGACTAAAAACCAGGTTGATACCGTACCGAATAACTCTTGGCGCTGAGCTAATGCCTTATAAAGCATTAGTTCGCGCGCACGATTACTAATGATCGCTTGACTAAGGCTGCTTTGTTCGGCAACGTAATCACGCAGACTGCATACGGTTGGCCCGAGCAAACCATTATAGCCAGATGCCGTAGCGCAAACTAACAGTTGACGCCGTAGTTCAGAGATTTGATTGGGGTTGTTGATTAAGACCGTGACGTGTGTCAGGTCAGGCAGAAGATTTTCTTGCTCGGTAATAATTTGCTTGGCAAGCAGCGCAACAGGGTTCTCGCCATAGGCAATGAGTTGGTGACAAGCGCTGCTATTCGACGGCGTCATAGCACTATCGTTGCCAAAAACTATCGTTCCAGGAGTTCGAGCTTGCCTTCTTTACCGTCCCATTCATCGGCATCTTCTGGCGAATCGATCATTTCGGTAATCACTGGCCAGACTTTGGCAAGATCGGCATTAAGCTCAAGAAAATGTGCCTGATCATCAGGCAAATCATCTTCCGAGACAATGGCATCTACAGGACATTCTGGCTCACACAAGGTGCAGTCGATACATTCATCTGGGTCTATGACGAGGAAATTTGGCCCGACATGAAAGCAATCGACCGGGCAGACTTCAACACAGTCAGTGTGCTTACATTTAATACAATTTTCCATTACGACAAAGGTCATTTTGTGCTCCGCCCAGGCTAATCAGAGGTTTCTTAAGGAGCCTTTAGTGTGTCTGGAGTAGCGAGATTGATGACTAAAGCTTTTCAGATT
>JAESQP010000144.1 GCA_016765075.1 Gammaproteobacteria bacterium | reverse complement strand
TTAGTCAGAGGCTCCCTAGCACCCACCTGCCCGGTAATCGCCTTGACGCCATAATTGCCATCGGAATAAACCACAAGACCGCACCGCTTGCCGTGCGTGAGCGCGTGGCATTCGCGCCCGAGCGATTGCTCGATGCTTTGCGTGAACTCATCGGCAAAACGCCTGCCAGTGAAGCCAGCATACTGTCGACCTGCAATCGAACCGAATTGCTTTGCTCGGCCGCACCTAATGATAGTGAGCACATCCTCAACTGGTTTCGTCACTATCATGGCCTGACTCGGGAAGAAGTCGAACCCTATATTTACGTCTTGCCCGAACAAAATGCTGTGCGCCACCTGATGCGCGTTGCCAGCGGACTTGATTCCATGATCTTGGGTGAACCACAAATTTTAGGCCAAGTGAAAGATGCCTACAGCAATGCCAAACAAGCAGGCACTGTCGGGCGTATGCTTAACGGTGTTTATCAGCATGTTTTTTCTGTCGCCAAACAAGTACGCACCGATACCGCCATTGGCGCGAGTCCCGTCTCTGTTGCCTTTGCTGCGGTCAGCCTGGCTAAACAAATTTTTAGTGATTTTGAAAAACATACGGCGTTACTCATTGGCGCAGGTGAAACCATTGAGCTAACTGCCAGGCACCTGCGCAAAGCGGGTATGGGCAAACTAATCATTGCTAACCGTACCGTTGAGCGCGCGCAAAAACTTGCTAGTGAGCTTGGCGGCAAAGCCGTGGCATTGGCCGCAATGCCAGACCAGTTACAGTATGCCGACATAGTCATCTCATCAACCGCCAGTCAATTACCCATACTCGGCAAAGGTGCTGTTGAACGTGCCTTAAAACAACGCAAACATAAACCCATGCTAATGGTTGATCTTGCAGTGCCACGCGATATCGAACCCGAGGTCAGCAAGCTGGATGATGTTTATCTCTACAGCGTCGACGACCTACAAGACATCATTAACGAAGGGCTACGCTCACGCCAACAAGCTGCTGCACAGGCCGAAGAAATCATCGAAGTACAAGTCATACACTTTAACGGCTGGCTACAGTCACTCGATGCTGGCCTCACCATTGGTGCCTATCGACAAAGTGCTGAACAACTGCGCGATGATGAATTACAAAAAGCCTTACAGCTTATAGAACGCGGTGCGAATGCAAATGAGGTATTAAAACGCTTTGCTTATAACCTCACCAATAAACTCATTCATCAACCCAGCTCGCAAATGAAAAAAGCCAGCTACGAAGGCCGCAATAACGTCATCGACGTTGCCCGTGAATTACTCGGCATTAAAGACCAAGACACCTAAAAATAATACGGACTCTCAGTGAAAACCAGCATCATTGCCAAACTCGAAAATATAAGCGAACGCTTAGAAGAAATCAGCGCACTGCTCTCCGAGCCAGACATCATGAGCGATCAAAACCGTTTTCGCAGTCTGTCGCAGGAATATTCGAAGCTCGACCCCATCGTACGGTGTTTTAACAATCATCAAAAGACGATTGAAGATATCGAAAGCGCCAAAGAGATGATGAAAGACAGCGATCTTGACCTTCGTGAGATGGCCAAAGACGAATTTAGTGATGGCGAAACACGTCGAGAAGAATTCGAACAAGAATTACAGTTGCTCTTACTGCCCACCGACCCCCACGATAACAGCAACATCTTCCTTGAGGTGCGTGCTGGCACAGGCGGTGACGAAGCAGCCATTTTTGCCGGTGATTTATTTCGCATGTATTCACGTTATGCAGAAAACAAAGGCTGGCAAACAGAAATTATTAGCAGTAATGCTGGTGAACATGGCGGTTTTAAAGAAGTCATTATGCGCTTAGTCGGACAAGGTGCTTATTCACGATTAAAATTTGAGTCCGGCGGCCATCGTGTGCAACGTGTGCCTGAAACCGAATCACAAGGCCGCATTCATACCTCAGCTTGCACCGTTGCGGTTATGCCAGAGGCTGATGAAATCGAAGAGATCGAAATTAATCCTGCCGACCTTAAAGTCGATACTTATCGCGCATCCGGTGCAGGGGGGCAACACGTCAACAAAACCGATTCTGCAGTACGCCTCACGCATTTACCCACTGGCGTGGTCGTCGAATGTCAGGATGAGCGCTCACAACATAAAAACCGCGCCCGCGCCATGTCCGTCTTAAAAGCGCGTCTGCTTGCTGCTGAGGAAGAAAAAAAAGCCAAAACCGAAGCCGATACGCGGCGTCAATTAGTTGGTAGTGGCGACCGTTCGGGACGCATACGCACCTATAACTTCCCACAAGGTCGCGTGACCGATCATCGTATCAACCTGACCCTATACAAGTTAGAAGACATGATGCAAGGCAATGCCGATATAGTCATTGATGAATTGATTAAAGAACACCAGGCCGATCAACTCGCCGCTATATCTGACGAAACCTGAAAAATTATGGCAACCATTGCTCACGTATTAGACAACACGACACAACGTCTACAAACAGTTTCGGATAGCCCTCGCCTCGATGCCGAATTATTGCTTTGCCATTCATTTGGCTTGTCACGCACACAACTTTTCACGCGCAATGATGACACACTAAATACCAAGACCTTAGACAGCTGCGAGCAATTCATACAACGTCGTGAACGAGGCGAACCACTTGCATACATCGTTGGCAAACGCGAGTTCTGGTCGCTTGAACTCGTCGTTAACCAACACACTCTCATTCCACGACCCGAAACCGAGTTATTGGTCGAATTAGCACTGCAATATATTGATAAAAAGCAGGCCTGTCGTATTGCCGACCTTGGCACCGGTAGCGGCGCCATCGCACTGGCCCTTGCCGTTGAGCGCAGCAACAGCCATATCGATGCCTGCGACACATCCAACAATGCGTTAGCTATCGCCCAACACAACGCGCAGAAACACAATATCAACAACGTTAAATTTCTGCACAGTAATTGGTTTGAAAATCTACAACAACAGAAATATGATTTGATCGTTAGCAATCCACCTTATATCGCAGCAAACGACAAGCACCTACAACAAGGCGACGTACGCTTTGAACCAGCAACTGCCTTAAGCGCAGAAAACAATGGTTATGCCGATTTATTTCATATCGCCGAACAGGCAACACACCATCTAAAAACAAAGGCTTATTTACTGCTCGAACATGGCTTTGCACAACAAGACAAACTTATTGATAAATTAAAAATACTTGGCTATAACCAAGTCAATGGACATAACGACTATGCACAACAACCCCGCGCAATCAGCGCGCAATGGATAGGCTAAAATGATTGACACTATCACCCTACCACGGCCTATGGTTAATGCCTTATTACATCAAGCACAACTTGCCGGTAAAAATTCTGCGCTGGGCTTAATTACAGAGAAAGATAATAAAATCATCGGATACTACCCTGTCAATGAAAGCGTTAGCAGCGATGACATTGGGAAAATTCTAAAAAAAATTCAGCGCAATAAAGAACAAATATTTGCGGTCTATCGCTCAGGTAATAGCAAACAATATGAACTACTTAGCAAGGTTCTCGATGAAGAAAATTTACTGCAACTGTCTATCTCGCAGGATATCAAAGGCGTGTTGCAACTTACTGGCCTTCATGGGAAATCTAAAGCGCACGAAATTCAATTACTTATTAGCTAAGCTAGCGTAGCCTGGATGAAGTGCAACGGAATCCGGGAACTAATTACGTATAACCACCGCCCCGGATTTTGCTGCGCGCCATCCAGGCTACAAACTACGTCCTGTTTTCGTTCATAAGGGTGATCAGGTTTAGGATGCCACTTCAGCTCCTTAGCCAAGTTTTTTCTTTAACAGCTCATTAACTATCGCCGGGTTGGCTTTACCCTTACTGGCCTTCATTGCCTGGCCGACAAAGAAACCGAACAACTGCTCCTTACCACCCTTATAAGCTGCAACCTGGCCAGCGTTACTTGCCAATACTTCATCAATAATTTTTTCAATAGCGCCCGTGTCAGTCACCTGCTTAAGGCCTTTGGCTTTGATAATGGCATCGGCATTACCTTCACTTGCCCACATGGCTTCGAATACAGTCTTGGCGATCTTGCCGGAGATAGTATTGTCTTGTATACGGTTGAGCATACCGCCGAGCATTTCGGCATTGACTGGGCTGTCGCTAATATCTTTAGCTTCCTTGTTCAAGGAGGCAGACAATTCACCCATCACCCAGTTAGCGGAAAGTTTAGCTTGTTGGCAAACCTTAACCACGGCCTCAAAGTAATCTGCCAAGGGACGGCTATCGGTAATAATAGTGGCGTCATAATCTGACAATCCGTAATCACTAACAAAACGCGCACGTTTTACATCCGGCAACTCGGGCAAGGTCTTACGCACGCCTTCGATAAAGCTGTCTTCAATTTCTACGGGCAATAAATCGGGGTCGGGGAAATATCGATAATCGTTGGCTTCTTCTTTTGAGCGCATCGAGCGAGTTTCATTTTTGTCTGAATCATACAAACGTGTTTCCTGTACGACTTTATCGCCATTTTCCAATACGTCCATCTGACGTTCAATTTCATAGTTAATGGCTTTTTCCATAAAGCGGAATGAGTTGAGGTTTTTAATCTCGGCACGAGTGCCAAATTCTTGCTGGCCTTTTGGCCGCAATGACACATTGGCATCGCAACGGAAGGAACCTTCTTGCATATTGCCATCGCAGATCTCAAGGTAAATCAATAAGCCACGCAGTTTTTTAGCGTAGGCAATAGCTTCTTTAGCCGAACGCATATCTGGCTCGGTGACAATTTCGAGCAACGGTGTGCCAGCACGATTCAAATCGATACCGCTATGTGCAGCAAAACCCTCGTGCATGGATTTGCCGGCGTCTTCTTCCAGATGCGCACGGGTGATGCCCACGGTTGTGGTGGTGCCGTCGTCGAGCACGACATCAATTTCACCTTTACCGACAATTGGCAATTCAAACTGACTGATTTGATAGCCTTTTGGCAAGTCGGGATAAAAATAATTTGTCCGTGCAAAAACAGAACGTTTGCCGATTTCAGCATCAATGGCCAAGCCAAATTTTATGGCCATGCGCACAGTTTCTTTATTAAGCACAGGCAATTGACCAGGAAAGCCCAAATCCACTAAACAAGCTTGACTGTTAGGCGCTGCACCATAGGCCGTTGCTGCACCAGAAAAAATTTTACTTTTTGTAGAAAGCTGGGCGTGTGTTTCCAGCCCGATGACGACTTCCCATTCCATATCTCTAACCTCAAATACTATACGTAGGCCGACGGGACTTGTTTATGAAAGTCTGTCGCTTGCTGAAACTGGTGGGCGACGTTTAATAAACGCGCCTCATCAAAATAATTGCCGATCAATTGCAAACCCACAGGCAAACCTTTATCAAAACCAGCAGGAATCGACATGCCAGGCAGTCCCGCTAAATTGACTGCGCCGGTGTAAAGATCAGATAAATACATCGATACCGGGTCGTCAGTCTTTTCACTAATTTTAAAAGCCGGGCTTGGCGCTGTCGGCCCCATAATGACATCAACCTGTTTGAAGGCTTGCTCAAAATCATCACTGATTAAACGTCGTATTTTTTGCGCTTTAATATAATAGGCGTCGTAATAACCGGCCGACAGTGCGTAGGTGCCAATCATAATGCGACGCTTCACTTCCGCGCCAAAACCTTCGCTGCGTGAATTAACATAGAGCGATTCAAGGTCGGTGATGTTGTCACTACGATAGCCATAACGTACGCCGTCAAAACGCGACAGGTTTGATGAACATTCGGCTGGAGCAATTACATAGTAGGTCGGTATCGCTAAAGCACTATTCGGCAAGCTGACTTCGATAATTTCAGCACCGAGTTTTTCATATTCCTTAATGGCTGCCTGCACCACTTCAGCCGTGCCTGCTTCTAAGCCGTCGCTGAAATATTCTTTAGGTAAGCCAATCTTCAGGCCTGCCAACGTATCATTTAACGTGGCACTGTAATCGGGTACTGGCCGGTCAAGGCTGGTCGAGTCACGGCGATCAAAACCCGCCATCACGGCCAGCATTAAGGCAGCGTCTTCAGCATTTCGAGTAAACACGCCGCCCTGGTCAAGGCTCGATGCAAAAGCAATCATGCCATAGCGTGACACGCGGCCATAGGTCGGTTTGATTCCGGTTATTCCACATAGCGATGCTGGTTGGCGAATTGAGCCGCCGGTATCGGTTCCGGTCGCCGCAGGGACTAACCGCGCCGCTACTGCTGCGGCCGATCCGCCGGATGAGCCGCCGGGTACACACTCGAGATCCCATGGGTTTTTAACGGTACCGTAATAGCTGGTCTCATTTGATGAACCCATAGCGAATTCGTCCATATTGGTTTTTCCCAACATGACTAAACCAGCGGCATTACAGTTTTCCACCACATGTGCATCATAAGGTGAGATAAAATTATCGAGCATTTTTGAACCGCAAGTAGTTTTAACGCCTTTGGTGCAAAAAATATCTTTTTGTGCGATGGGGATACCCGTCAGTGGGCCAGCATCGCCCTTAGCAATTTTTTCATCGGCGACGCGTGCCTGCGCTATGGCTTGGTCACGCGTAATGGTAACAAAGGCATTAAGCTCAGCATCTTTTTCTTGTAGCCTGTCCAACAAACTAGCGGTGAGTTCTGCGCTGGAAAACTCGCGAGTCTGTAAACCTTTAGCGAGTTCAGCGAGACTTTTATTGTGCATTGAAACTTCCTACGTAAACTTGATGAAAACGAACATTAGAACAATGTGCGGCGATTATTCAATCACTTTTGGAACAAGATAAAGGCCCGCTTCAGTTTCTGGCGCTATCGCTTGCGCCGCTTCACGCAAATCAGATTCTGTCACTGTGTCATCACGTAAACGCTGCACTGCATGCAGTGGATGCGCCATCGGCTCAATATTATCGGTATCGACCGCATTCATCTGTTCTACCAAGTGCATAATATTGGAAAGCTCTTTGGCGTAAGCGGGTATATCGTCTTCAGCGATGCCTAGCCGTGCCAAATGGGCAATCTTTTTTATATCTGAATCTTCAATCGACATTACTGTTACTTCCAGGCTATTTCCGCTAAATCGTTTAAACTGTGAGCAATCAGCGGGCAAGGTACCACAGTTATTACCTTGCCCAAAGCCCTATAACGTTGTTACATTAGGGGTTTGTGTGAGGCGGAGACCCTTCTAATATGTTCCGACGACTACGCGGACTGTTTTCCAACGATCTATCCATTGATCTTGGCACAGCAAATACTCTGATTTACGTCCGTGACAAAGGGATTGTGCTGGATGAACCCTCGGTCGTTGCAATTCGCCACGATCGCGGGCCTGGTGGCCCCAAGAGCATTGAGGCTGTGGGTGCTGAAGCCAAAGCAATGATTGGTCGAACACCTGGCAATATTGTCACCATTCGCCCACTCAAAGATGGCGTCATCGCCGACTTTACGGTCACCGAAAAAATGCTCCAGTACTTTATTCATAAAGTACACGAAAGCCGCTATTTGCGCCCTAGCCCGCGCGTATTGATTTGTGTTCCTTGCGGATCAACCCAAGTTGAACGCCGTGCCATTCGCGAATCGGCAGCGGGTGCTGGCGCACGTGAAGTCTACCTAATTGAAGAGCCAATGGCAGCGGCTATCGGCTCTAGCCTGCCTGTTAGTGAGGCCAGCGGCTCAATGGTGCTAGATGTCGGCGGTGGCACGACCGAAGTTGCCATCATCTCGTTAAACGGTGTCGTCTATTCCGAGTCAGTGCGTATCGGCGGTGATCGACTTGACGAGGCCATTATTAACTACGTACGTCGCAACTATGGCACACTGATTGGTGAGGCTACCGCTGAAAAAATCAAACATAAAATTGGCACCGCCTTCCCTGGCAATGAAGTGCTTGAGATGGAAGTCAAAGGTCGTAATCTCGCTGAAGGCATACCACGCAGCTTTACTCTCAACAGCAATGAAGTACTTGAGGCGCTACAAGAACCTTTAAGTGGCATCACCAGTGCCGTCAAAACTGCCTTGGAACAAACGCCACCAGAGCTTGGTGCCGACATTGCTGAACGCGGCATGGTGCTCACTGGCGGCGGTGCGTTATTGCGTGACCTTGACCGATTATTGATGGAAGAGACTGGCCTGCCCGTTATTATTGCTGACGATCCTTTAACCTGTGTCGCTCGTGGTGGTGGCAAAGCCCTGGAACTCTTTGACGCGCGTGGCCGCGACGTTTTCTGCGTCGAATAAAGCACAAGCCCGTATTTCTTACCAAGATGGCGAAGCCTCATTTAATCTTTGGTAAGAAATACGGGCTAGCGGGTCGTCGCATTTTGAAGGTGCGTTACCTGACCATAAACTAACAAGAGGCGACACATTAACCCACTTTTCACACGTGGCCCGTCTACCAGTTTACGCCTAATGATCGCGCTGACAATGGCGATTGCGCTGATGGTGACAGATTACCAAAAAGGCTATCTCACTGGTCTGCGTACTACCTTATCCGCTGTGCTCTACCCCATTCAAGCCCTGGTAGACCTACCACGTAGCGGTGGTAATTGGCTGCAAGAAACCTTTTCTTCGCGTCAGCAATTACAAATAGAAAATACCAGCATGCGCGCGCAAAACCTACTACTGCAAATACGCTTGCAAAAGTACGATGCCTTATTGGCAGAAAATAACCGTCTGCGTGAGCTGCTCGACTCATCGAGCAAGGTTAACGAAGATGTGCTGATCGCAGAAATCTTGTCCATTGATCTTGAACCGTTTACCCGTCGCATTATCATCAACAAAGGCGATATCGAAGGCGTTTTTTTAGAGCAACCTTTACTCGATGCCAATGGCGTTTTGGGGCAAGTGATTAGTATTGGTGCATTTAGCAGTACTGCCATGCTCATTACCGACCCAAGTCACGCCCTACCCGTGCAATCGTTACGCACAGGCGCACGCGCTATTGCCGTCGGTGTTGCCACTGGCGATCAATTAAAACTTGAGCATATCCCCAATAATGCCGATATTAAGATTGGTGATGTGCTGGTCACCTCTGGGCTGGGGGGACGCTTTCCTGTTGGTTACCCAGTAGGCACGATTACTAATTTTGAGATCGACCCAAGCCAGCCATTTGCCAAAGTGAGCGCACAACCCAATGCTGACATCAAACATGTACGGGAAGTGTTACTGGTCAGACAAAAACAAACTGTGCTCGATACCGATACAACAATAATTAAACCCGCCACCGCAACAGCCACCAAAACAGAGGCAAACGATACAGAGCTACACGACAACGGTAACGAACAATGATGCGGCAAAGAGGCAGCCTCACCATTATTCTTAGCTTTGCCGCCGCGCTCGCGCTGATGATTGCACCTCTGCCCTCTTGGCTAGCTTGGCTGCGCCCTGACTGGCTAGCACTCACGCTCATTTACTGGTGCATCGCGCTACCTCACCGTGTTGGAATTTTTAGCGGCTTTACTGTTGGCCTATGCCTCGATGTCATTAGAGGCGGTCTACTCGGTCAATATACCGCAACCTATAGCGTTATTGCCTTTCTTGCGATCACGCTACACCGTCGCATGCGTAACTTCCCGATATGGCAGCAAGCCCTCACTGTTTTCTTGATTTTGATTGCAGGACAACTGGTAACCTTATGGGTAAAAGGTATGATCGATGAGCCGGTGTCAGCGATACATTATTGGATTCCCTCAATAACAGGCTTACTTTTGTGGCCCGTCGTGTTTTTGCTGTTACGCTTTATACGCCGCAACTTCCACGTACAATAGCCCCCTTATCCGTGACCCAAGGAACCTCTTGATTAAGTCTGTACGAAATAGATTGAAAGCCAAAATATTCAAATTCGAGGTGCGAAGATTCACAACGAAGAAGTTGGATGCTTTGGGCTCAAGATCTTCGTTCATGACTTAATCAAGAGGCTCCATAACAAGTCATGCCACGCACCACCTCACTGACTGATGACCTAAGAGAAAACGAGCAATTTCGTCGCCGCACCATTGTCGCCTTAATTATTGTGATTTTGATGGTGTCGACAATTATTGCGCGACTGTTCTACCTGCAAGTGGTTAACCATCACCACTTCACCACGCAAGCAGATGATAACCGCGTCACCGTTGTACCACTGGCGCCGACTCGTGGTCTGATATTTGATCGCCGCGGTCGCGTGCTGGCCGAGAACCTGCCTTCCTTTACGCTCGAATTAATTCCTGAACGTGTGGTCGATCTCGATGCCACCATCAATGAACTAGGGCGTTATGTTGATATTTCCCAACGCAATATTCAACGCTTTTACGATCAACTACAACGCAAACGCCGTCACGATTCCATCGCTCTGCGCTCCCATCTGAGCGAGGCAGAAGTAGCACGCTTTGCCGTTAACCGCCATCGCTTTCCTGGTGTTGAAATCAATGCGCGCTTACTGCGTAGCTATCCCTACGGAGCCCTTGCCGTGCACACCCTCGGCTATGTCAGTCAGATCAATGAGAAAGAACTCAAGAGAATCGACCAAAGCAATTACAGCGCAACCGACTACATTGGTAAAATTGGCATTGAGAAATTTTATGAACCACTGTTACACGGCCAAATTGGTTATCAACGCGTTGAAACCAATGCTCAAGGGCGTATTATCGATGTGCTCGATAGTACGCCACCCAAGCCTGGCAAAAACCTCCACCTCACCATTGATATCGAGCTGCAGCGTATCGCCGAAGCCGTCCTAGGCGATCAGCGTGGCGCCATCGTCGCCATTGAACCAGCGACGGGCAATCTGCTGTCAATGGTCAGCAAACCCAGTTATGACCCCAACCTCTTTGTGCAAGGCATTGATCACGCAAGCTATAACGCGTTAAATACTTCCGCCGACCACCCCTTATTCAACCGCATATTGCGCGGCACCTACCCACCCGGATCTACCATCAAACCCATTATTGCTCTGGCCGCGCTGGAGTATAAAAAAATCAATGCTGACAGCAGCGTATTTTGCCCTGGTTGGTACTCACTGGAAGGCGACAACCACCGCTATCGTGACTGGAAACGTTGGGGCCATGGCCACACCAATGTAGAAAAAGCCATTGCCGAGTCCTGTGATGTATTTTTTTATGACATCGCCTTTCGTCTTGGTATTGACCATATGCACGAGTATATGAGCAAATTTGGTTTTGGCAGCATAACCAACGTCGACATCAGTAACGAACTCAGCGGCATCATGCCTTCACGGCAATGGAAACGAGATGCACGTGGTCTACCCTGGTTTCCAGGTGAAACACTGATCACCGGCATTGGTCAGGGTTTTATGACCGTCACTCCCTTACAGCTTGCCCGTGCCACAGCGGCCATCGCCAATCGTGGCGCACTGATCAGCCCACGCGTGGTTCGCGCCGTTAGCGAAAACGGTGAAGAAGCCACCACCATCAACCTGCTTGAAACTAGTTCAGAGCAGATACAGCTAAAAAATGATAAACATTGGAAAAATGTAGTCGAAGCGATGCAAGCCGTGGTCCATGGGCCGCAGGGCACAGCACGTAAAATTGGCCAACATTCACCTTTTAAGATAGCTGGAAAAACCGGTACTGCCCAGGTATTTGGTATTAAACAAGACGAGATCTATGTTAAAGAAGAGATTGCCGAGCGCCTACAAGACCACGCCTTGTTTATCGGCTTTGCCCCCATTGATGATCCGCAAATCGCTATCGCGGTTATCGTCGAAAATGGCGGCAGCGGTAGTTCTACAGCGGCACCTATCGCCTACCAGGTGTTGCACTATTATCTAACCACATTGACTGACTATGGAACTTAAAGAAGACGCCTTTCGTCGTTGGGGCGAACAACGCAATGAATCATGGTTTGTACGCCACATGCACCTCGATGTGCCCCTTGTGCTTGCCTTGTTTGCTCTATCAATCACTGGACTCGCCGTTCTCTACAGCGCAGGCAATCAAGACCTCGATATCGTCTACCGCCAGATAGTCCGTATTGGCCTGGCTTTTGCTGCCATGCTAATGATTGCACAAATCCCCCCCGACAAACTCAAGCGCTGGTCACCCTGGTTAGCAGGCTTAGGCATTATTTTACTCATCGCTGTCGCCATCGTCGGAGATGTCGGCAAGGGTGCCCAGCGCTGGCTGGATTTTGGCTTGTTTCGTTTTCAACCCGCTGAGATCATGAAGCTGGCACTGCCGATGCTTCTTGCCTGGTATCTAGCCGAGCGTAAGCTGCCGCCGTCGCTCAAACATCTCGCCGTCAGCGCCTTTCTCATCGCCATCCCAGTCGTGTTAATCGCTAAACAACCCGACCTTGGCACCTCAATATTGATCGCCTCTTGTGGAATATTCGTCATTTTTCTTGCCGGCATTTCCTGGCGCTTAATGTTTTTTCTTGGCGCCGTCTTCGCCTCGTGTTTACCCTTAGCCTGGCTTTATATGCATGACTACCAAAAGACACGGGTACTGACTTTTCTTAATCCAGAGAGTGACCCGCTAAATTCTGGCTATCATATTATTCAATCAAAGATTGCTATCGGCTCAGGTGGCTTCTATGGCAAAGGGTTTTTACAAGGCACACAATCACACCTAGAATTTTTACCTGAACGTTCAACCGACTTTATTTTTGCTGCCTTTGCTGAGGAACTTGGGCTTGTTGGCGCTCTACTGCTACTCGCCTTGTATTTATTCATTGTCATTCGCGGGCTTGTCATTGCCACGCAGGCGCAGGATACTTATACGCGGCTCTTAGCAGGTAGCCTGACCTTAACCTTTTTTGTCTATGTCTTTGTTAATATCGGCATGGTTTCCGGTCTATTGCCCGTTGTTGGGCTGCCGTTGCCTTTGATGAGCTATGGTGGCACTTCAATGGTCACCATCATGGCCGCATTTGGTGTGTTGATGTCAATTCACACCCATCGTAAAATGATTCGTAACTAATTTGGTGAGAACTCAAGTGATAAAAAAACTATCTGTATTAATAGTAAGCCTATTTATGTGCCTAAGCACAGCGCAAGCCGATGATTTCAATCAACGCGATGACGTCAAACAATTTATTGATGACATGGTAGACGAGCATCAATTTGACAAAAAACAATTGCAACAATGGTTTGCTAAAACAAAATTACAACCCAAAATTATCGAAGCCATATCACGCCCTGCAGAAAAGAAACTGAAATGGCATGAATATCGAAAAATATTTATCAAACCCAGTCGCATCGGGAAAGGCGTCACTTTCTGGAACAAACACGAAACAACATTAAATCGTGCCGAAAAAGAATATGGTGTGCCTGCCCATATCATTACCGCCATCATCGGTGTTGAAACTCGCTATGGTGAATATAAAGGCCGTTACCGCGTCATGGACTCACTAGCCACACTAGGCTTTGACTACCCCAAGCGCAGCCGCTTCTTTAAAAGCGAGCTAAAACACTATTTATTATTAGTACGCGACGAAAACATTGACCCATTTAGCATTAAAGGCTCTTATGCTGGCGCCATGGGCATTCCACAATTTATTTCAAGCAGTTACCGCAGCTATGCTATTGACTTTGATGACGATGGCATTCGTGATTTATGGAATAACCCTGTCGATGCTATTGGTAGTGTTGCCAATTACTTTAAAAAACACGGTTGGCAGGCTGGCAAAGATATTGTCATTCCAGCCACGGCAAGTGGCAACCGTTATCAAGAGCTTGTCGAACGCGGCTTAAAACCCCATACGCCACTGGCTGAGTTTGCAAAATATGGTGTAGAGTTTGACTCCAACGCAGACAAAACCATGATTGCATCATTGCTTGAGTTTGAACAAGTTTCAAATAAAGAAATTTGGCTTGCACTGAAAAACTTTTATGTGATTACACGCTATAATCACAGCGCACTGTATGCCATGGCAGTCCATCAACTTAGCCTCGAAATCAAAAAGGCACGCGACGCGTCATAGGCACCAAACACTGTATGTTTTCATTATTTAAATACTGTTCGTTTATTGCCCTATTACTGGCCACTTGCGTTCTTGTTGCATGCAGTAGCGCACCGAAAAAAACCTCTAGCCCAACAAAGCAACCAACAAGCAGCGATGGCGCCCCCCATCGTAATATTGATATTGCTGCAATCCCTAATGCCGTGCCCAAACGCGAGCCGCGCAGCAAATATGGCAATCCTAAATCCTATGTCGTCTTTGGTAAACGCTATCACACCCTAAGCAGCAGTAAAGGTTTTGTCCAACGCGGCATTGCCTCTTGGTATGGCACCAAGTTTCACGGTAGGCGCACTTCTAGCGGCGAACCTTACGATATGTTTGCTATGACTGCAGCACACAAAACCTTGCCACTACCCACCTACGTCGAAGTAACCAACCTCGACAATGGTCGCAAAATTATCGTTAAGGTCGATGACCGCGGCCCTTTTGTGTCAGGACGAATTATTGATTTATCGCACACCGCCGCGAGAAAACTCAATATCATTGGCTCGGGCACGGGTCGCGTTGAGGTTCGTGCTCTTGACCCCGGCAAGCTGCGCGCAACCACCAAACCATTAAAAACTACCAAACAAAAAATATCCGCCACTGCCACCGAACGGCTGTTCATCCAGATAGGCGCCTTTAGCCATAGCAGCAACGCTGAAAACTTACAAAAAGACCTCTACGCACGCCTTGGCCCACGTTGGCGTATCAACACCCATTACAATGATGCTGAGAAACTCTACCGCGTACGAATCGGTCCGATTGCCAGCAATGAAGATGCCGAACGAGTACATGCCCGCCTGCATCGTATCGGTTTCCCTAATAGTCGTGTCGTCCTCGAATCAGCGCGTTAACAACGCCTTAAGGTCGCCCTAATTAATCAAGCCAGACGTGCCCGCCAGGACACGTTAGAATAGACAATAAACACAACGATCACACAACACAGTCATGCTAACAAAAACGTTTTTTAATTCTTCCTTCCCTGAAATGTATCGTATTTATCTTGTTGGGCTGCTCTCTAGCGCGTTGTTACTCGCTATATCGCTAACCACCCAGGCGGCACCAAGACCTGTTCCAGCACCCCCTACAGTGGCTGCTAGCGGCTATATTTTGCAAGACTTTCATACCGGTAAGATCCTCACCAGCAGCAACGCTACTGAAAGACTCGAGCCTGCCAGTCTGACAAAACTGATGACGGCCTATATTGTCTTCGCCGAACTGGAAAGAGACAATCTCGCACTCGCTGATGAAGTACTTATCAGTGAAACCGCTTGGCGCACTGGCGGCTCGCGTATGTTCGTCGAAGTCAACTCCAGGGTCAGCGTAGAAAACCTGCTTCAAGGTATGATCGTTCAATCAGGCAACGATGCCACTGTTGCCTTGGCCGAGCATATTGCCGGCACCGAAGACGCCTTTGCCAACCTGATGAATCACGAAGCAAAGTTGCTCGGCATGACCGGCTCCAATTTTAAAAATGCTTCCGGCTTACCCAGCAAAGAACACTACACCACGGCTACCGATCTGGCGATTTTGACACGCGCACTGATCGCCAATTTCCCTACTTATTATGCTTGGTATTCACAAAAAGAGTTCACCTATAACGATATCACCCAGCCTAATCGCAATAAATTATTGTGGCGCGATGATACCGTCGATGGCGTCAAAACAGGTTATACCAATTCAGCGGGCTATTGCTTAGTGACCTCGGCGTTGCGTGATGACATGCGACTTATCTCCGTCGTATTGGGTGCCAAGAGTCCTAATGCCCGTACACGAGAAAGTCAAAAACTGCTGAATTATGGCTATCGTTTCTATGAAACACGACTTCTCTATACTGCCAATGAAACGTTGTCTACGAGTAGGCTGTGGAAAGGTAATCGCAGTGAAATTAATATAGGTGTCAGCGAAGATATCTATGTCACTATTCCGCGTGGCCAAGATGATGCACTGTCAACCACTATTCAGGTGCAAGAACAAATCGTTGCACCCATTGGCAAAGGCGTGACACTTGGCACTGCCATTATTACCTTTGGTGATAAGACCCTCGCCGAGCAACCCTTGATTGCATTGGATGACCACACCGAAGGTGGCTTAATCCAACGACTCAAGGATACTGTCTTATTATTTTTTGAATAAAGCCACTCTATAAATCTATGATGGATGCCACATCGACCGCCTACATCAATGGCAAATTTTTACCGCTGTCAGAAGTAAGCATTTCACCGTTGGATCGTGGTTTTGTCTTTGGCGATGGCATTTATGAAGTGATCCCTGTCTACGGTGGCCAGGCCTTTCGTCTTGACGCTCATCTACAACGACTCGGCAACAGCTTAAAAGCGATACGTTTAGCTAATCCCTGTTCTCATAAACAGTGGTGCACACTGCTGAATCAGCTGATCAAAAAAAATCAATCAGAAGATCAATCGCTTTACTTGCAAGTTACACGTGGCGTGGCTGACCGTGACCATGCCTTTCCAGCAACCTGTGCAGCAACCGTATTTGCCATGAGCAAACCATTGCCGCCTTCACAACAGTCGCCGGTAAAAGCAATAACCTTGGAAGATATTCGTTGGCAATGGTGCCATATCAAATCAACCGCCTTACTGGGAAATTTATTATTACGTCAACAGGCAGTCGACGTGGGCTGCCATGAGGCAATTTTACTGCGTAACGACACGCTGACTGAAGGTGCTGCCAGCAATGTTTTTATTGTAAAACATAATAAAATTATCACCCCCAAAAAAAGCAATCACATCTTACCAGGAATAACTCGTGAGATCGTCATTGAAATTGCAGAAAAAAATCACTTGGATATAGCTGAAACAAACATCAGCCAACAAGAACTATTAAACGCTGATGAAATTTGGCTGACCAGTGCAACGAAAGAAGTCGCACCAGTCATCGAGCTCAATGGGAAATTAGTCAGCAATGGTCAAACCGGTCCCCTGTGCCAACACATGCAAGACCTGTTCAATCAATTTAAAAAAACACTGAGTAGCAACAGCTAACAGCATGACCAACAGCGATGAAAAACTCGGCCTACAATTCCCGTGTGAATTCCCGCTTAAGGTGATGGGTAAAAATGTCTGCTCACTGCGTGAATCCATCGAGCATATCGTTAAGCAATATGTCCTCACTGAACACCAAATAGCTATCACTGAACGTCATAGTAAAGAGACGCGCTTTGTCTCAATCACTGTCACCATAAAGGCACAGAATCGGCAACAGCTTGATGATCTCTACCTGGCTTTTAATAAACACAGTGATGTCATGATGACACTTTAGGAACATCGAATGAAACTGATTTGTCGCCATTTTGGCGTCAGCGACTATAGTGACATGCTCAAGGCAATGCAGGTCTTTACTGCCGAGCGTAACGACAACACCTGCGATGAACTTTGGTTAACTGAACACCAAGCTGTCTTCACCTTGGGTCGTGCGGGCAAAAAAGAACATGTCTTAAACGCTGGCGACATCCCGTTACTGCGCAGTGATCGTGGCGGCCAGGTAACCTACCACGGCCCTGGCCAACTTATTGGCTACACCCTGTTTGATTTAAAGCGCCTTGATCTAGGTGTTAAACAATTTGTTGGTGCTATCGAACAGGCCTTAATTAATTTTCTCGCCAATAATGCAATTGAGGGTGTGCGTCGTGCTGACGCGCCCGGCATTTATGTCAATAAGCAAAAGATTGCAGCACTTGGCCTGCGTATTCGTCGACATTGTGCTTATCATGGCTTCAGCCTCAATATCGATATGGATCTATCGCCCTTTTCACGTATTAACCCCTGCGGTTATGCCGGTCTTGCTGTCACCCAGCTCAGCAACTTTACCACCGAGCACTCTCTGGGCAGTGCTAGTGATGCCCTTTGCAACCAAATTCAACAGGTTTTCGGTTACACTGAGAGGCTAATCGATAGCAATCCTACGACATTGAATGACTATGCCCAGCCACACAACCACTGAAAATAAGCGCGCTGACAATAGACGCCAAGACAGCAAACTACTAGACAAGAAAAAAGGTGTTCTACTAAGAGGTGCTGACAAGGTCGCGCGCATCCCTATCAAGGTCGTGCCAACAACGACTATGGTGCGTAAGCCGAGCTGGATTCGTGCCCGTGCACCCAACCTGCCAGAGGTTATTCGGCTTAAATCTATTCTGCGTGAAAACCGTTTGCATACTGTGTGTGAAGAAGCATCGTGCCCAAATTTAGGCGAATGTTTTAGTCAGGGTACAGCGACCTTTATGATTATGGGTGATATCTGCACCCGTCGCTGTCCGTTTTGCGATGTCGGTCATGGCCGACCTAATTCCCTAGACCCTGATGAACCCGACAATCTTGCGCGCACTATTAAAGCCATGACATTGAATTATGTCGTCGTAACATCGGTTGACCGTGATGATTTACGCGATGGTGGCGCTGGACACTTTGTGCAATGTATCGATGCCATTCGTCAACAATCACCAAAGACTAAAATTGAAGTATTGGTGCCCGATTTTCGTGGCCGCATGGACCGAGCCTTAGACATTCTCAAGCAGTCACTACCCGATGTTTTTAACCATAATTTAGAAACCATTCCACGTCTGTATAAAGCCGTACGGCCCGGCTCTGATTATGCCTGGTCACTGAATCTCATTAAACGCTTCAAAGCACTGTATCCAAATATTGCAACCAAGTCTGGGCTTATGCTCGGTCTTGGCGAAAGCATTGAAGAAGTTGTTGAAGTGATGCGCGACCTTCGCGCCCATGATTGCGACATGCTGACATTAGGCCAGTACTTACAGCCGAGCAAACATCATTTAGCTGTTGAGCGCTTTGTTCACCCTGACGAGTTTGAGGAGCTAAGAAAAATTGGCGAAAAACTTGGCTTTAGTAATGTTGCCAGCGGTCCATTAGTCCGTTCGTCTTACCATGCTGATCAACAAGCGGCAGGGGAAGCCATCGCCTAGGGGGTGTTAACAATCATTTTAATAATCCTGTTGCATCTGAAAAAGCGCCAGACGCCCCGCAAGAAGTGCCCTTGGGGTACAAGGCGAGAGAAGAGAGGTTTGGTGGTTCCAAATGAGCGATGAACAACGCAGTATGGCGCTTTTTCAGATGCAACCCGAAGGGCCAGTGCGCATTTTTCACCCAGCAGCGTTGTCGTTCGCTTATGTGGGCCAACCACACTGCGCTCGCTCCGCCTTGCTGGATAAAAAATGCGCACTGGCAGGACTATTAAAATGATTGTTAACACCCCCTGCCCTCACTTCTCAGCAGAAAACGTCTACTTTTTCTGCTGGCCAGATTCACCACTATCAGAAAGTAACGACAGTTTGAACTGTATATCCTGGCTCAGCCAATAATGACTTTCAGCCTCAAGGTCTTCTCGGGTTAATGGGTGTTGTGCCAACCATTCATCATCAATTTTCAGAGTAAATTTCTTTTTACTTGTTTTAAACTGAATCTCTGGCAGATCACTATTTTGGCGTGAACGACAAAACAAACAGGCTAAACGAAAGACAAGTACCAATACCCAATCAGCAGTAAAGTGATAACTTTCTGCCACTGCACGTAAACGCCGCCGCTGATTGAGCACCAGAAAACTAATTTGCTTTTGCTCAAGCTTAGAGAAGCCCAACATGTCAGCATTTAAAATAATATAAGCACCGTGCTTTTGAAAACCACTATGTGAAATGGTCAAACCAATCTCGTGTAATTTGGCTGCCCATGCGAGTAGTTGCTTGGCCAGCTTTACTCTCACCCCTAGCTCGACTTTAACCAATTTCAGCAAGGCCAAAGCATGATGTTCAACCTGCTTAGCTTGAGCGCTATCAACGTGATAATTAGCCATCATATTAGCAGCCGTAATATCACGCGCATCGGAATGACGAACACGACCAGCCAAATCATGAATAATCCCTTCCTTCATCGCGTAGCTGGAAACCTGCATGCGCTCTATACCCAGCTCAAGGAAAACTGCATGCAAGATGGCCACGCCGCCCGCAATTACAGGACGCCTATCTTCTTTTAAACCGGCCAAATCAATGGCGTCAGCATGACCAGACTTAACCAGTCTCTTGGCTAGTTTCTCTAAGCCACGCAGCGTAATATCATGCTCATCGGGCCAATTGTGATTAACTATTTCGCCAACCGTACGAATGGTTCCCGAAGAGCCTACGGCTTCACCCCAATTTTCTGCTGAAAATTTGTCAGCATGGGCGCGTAATTCTCGTCGTGCTGCACGCAAGGCCTTATCATAACTTTCCTGGCTAATTTTTTTGTTTTTAAAGAAACGGCCACTGTAAACAACGCAACCCATATACACACTTTCTAACCGCTTTGGCGCGAGCCCCTTGCCAACGATTAACTCGGTGGAACCACCGCCAATATCAACAACCAGACGACGTTCATCGCTCGGCGCCAAATCTTGTGTAACACCAAGATAAATAAGACGTGCTTCTTCAATACCACTAATAATATTGATCGGCACGCCTAAAATTGATTCGGCTTTTTCCAGAAATTTATCACCATTGCGCATAGTGCGTAGAGTATTGGTGCCCGCTACGCGCACTGAATCTGCCTCAATACCGTCAATAATTTCTGCAAAGCGGTGTAATGCAGCAAACGCACGATCTGCGACTTCGTCTCTTAAACGATTTTTATCGTCAAGCCCTTCCGCCAGCCTCACCACTTCTTTGTGGCGATCAAGATAACGGATTTTATCGCTATCAATTCTTGCTATAAGCAAATGAAAACTATTAGAACCCAAGTCTAATGCAGCGACGCGACCACTACTCATATTTTATTCAAGCCTTATATCAGTGATGTGCGGCGCTTATCTAGCAACGATTTTATCGCTTGCTGTCCACGCCCTGATTCCGCGGCCAAGAGATACGCATGAATAGCTATTTGCGAATCAACTTTGCGGCGGTTCCCTCTGGCAACGTAGGCATTACTATGCGCCACATCAAGAATGCGCGCACGACAATTGTCATTAGATTGCAAACGCAAAATATCAATAATTCGACGCTTAATTTCTTTATCGTAAACAGGCAGACTCACCTCGACACGATGGTCGATATTTCGTGACATCATATCGCCTGAACTAATATACACACTTGGGTCATCATCATTAGCAAAAACATAAACGCGTGAATGCTCGAGAAACCGCCCAACAATACTAATCGCCTCGATATTGTCGCTAACACCTTTGACTTTTGGTACTAGCGAACAAATAGAGCGGGCAATAATTTTTATCTTAACGCCGACGCGGCTCGCTGCATAAAGCTTATCAATTAATTCGGGATCAGAAAGGTTATTCACTTTAATAAATATCCATGCCTGCTTACCAGCTTGGGCATTAGCCATTTCAACATCTATTTTACTGCGCAACTGTTGACGAAAATTAATGGGCGACACTAACAAATGTTTGAAATCAAAACGACGATAGCTGTTGGCTGAAAATTCGAATACTTTTGCCACTTCAGCTGTGATTTCAGGCTTGGTGGTGAATATAGCAAAATCGGTATAAACGCGTGCCGTTTTTTCATGAAAGTTCCCTGTACCAACCACTGCATAGCTAGTCTCAATACCACCTTCAATGCGTTTAATCAAACAAATCTTTGAATGAAATTTCAGACCCTGAATACCAAAAGAAACTTTTACCCCTGATTCGGTCAGCTGCTGCGCCCATTGAATATTCGCCTTTTCATCAAAACGTGCTTGCAACTCAACAATCACATGCACCGCCTTACCATTTTGTGCCGCATTGATCAGTGAATTCATAACACGGGATTCAGTCGCTACGCGGTAAATAGAAATACGGATTTCCGTTACCCGTGAATCAATCGCTGCTTCACGTAAAAAATTGGTGAAATAAGAAAAGCTTTGGTAAGGATAGTACAAAAATACATCTGATTTTTTAATTGCATCAAACGTAGTTATCTCAGCATCGATGGCAGAACACGCTATGGGTGAAAGTGGTTTATACTCTAAATATCGTGACCCAAGGTTAGGGAAGCTCATAAAATCTTTAAAATTATGATACCTCTCGCCCGGTGTGACACTGTCATATTCAGAAAGGTTGAGTTGCTTGACAAAAAAATCAATCATCGATTTAGGCATGCCACGCTCATACATTAATCGTGTTGGCTGCGCTGCATGCCGCCCCTTCAGGCTATAAGACATTTTATCGAGAAAACTTTGCGTAATACCATCACCAATCGTCAACTCAGCATCGCGCGTCAACTTAATGGTGTAGACACTGATCGATTGAAAATCAATTAATCCTGTAAAAATTTCTTCAATGCCAATGCGCAATACATCATCAAGCATAATCAAGCGCTTGATACGCTTTGATCGTTGACTGGGAATTTGAATAAAGCGCGGCAATTTATCCGTCGGCACTTCAAGCACCGCATAGGGTTTGTTACGCGGGCCCTTATCAAGGTAATCAATTTTCAACGCAAGGTACATCAATTGCTCTGACAAGGTGGGTAACTGACTACCCTCGCCCAACATAACAGGTGCCAACACAGGCAAAATCGATTCTCTAAAGTAGGTGCGTAAATAACGACGCTGACCGTCGCTTAAATCTTGCTCTGTTAAAAAATAAATATGATGCTTTTTAAGTTCGGCAAACAACTCTCTATAAATTTGATTGTAATCTTCTTGCAACTTAACAATTTGCCGCTGTAATTTTCTTAACAGCTTGGCAGCGATGGATTGCGTCATGTGTTGCGCATCTTCCAGCAAGATACGGCGACGCACATCGGCAACACGAACGCGGAAAAATTCATCTAAGTTGTTCGATACAATACCAAGCAACCGTATACGTTCAATAATAGGCACACTGCGATCACGCGTTTCCTGCAAAACTCTTTCATTGAAATAAAGCCAACTCACTTCCTTTTCGACAAAATATTTTACAGTGGGGTTTTTCGCGCTACTTTGCGTATTACCTTTCACTCTAGGGAGCCTCTAATTCATTGATGGAATATAATCTTACTACTAAAAGTTTATCATGCTGTTAGGTTACGTTTTCAATGCAATTAATCATCAACCAATATTATTGTGTTTACGTGGTGCATCGTTAAAAGAAAGACGACCTGAATGCGCATCAATTTTATGCCATGCCTCACAGTCAAACTGTAATATCACCACTTCACAGGTCGCTAACTCGTCAATCATTTGCGAGGCCAAAGAGCGCACCAAATCCGACAAGCCCGGGTTATGCCCAACTAACATTATGTCGTTATAGTCATCGCTTAAGCCCCACACAACATCATGCAAATTATCACTGCTTGCCTCATAGATACTATGGTCTGTCGTAAGTAATGCGGGCTCTAGCCCAAAGGTATCCGCAAATCGTCGCGCTGTGGTGATCGCACGCAGCGCAGGGCTGGTCACTATTTTCTGTGGAGCCAAGCCTTGTACTAATAATCGCTGCGCCATATCAGCGCTGTCGCGAAACCCTCGCTCATTCAACGACCGCTGGAAATCATCCTGTGTTTGTTTGCCCCACCCTGCCTTAGCATGACGCACAATTGTTAGGCTCTTCACATTGCAATACCTGGTATAGGTTTCTGGTTCCCACGATCCTCCGTAGGAACCCATATTGAACTATACACTTGGCTCACCCATGCGTTGCCACACTGGAGCATGACAACGAGACAATAGCCTCTAGATCATCAACTCATCGCCGCTATAAATTTCCACGTAGATCACGCATAGAAAAACCCAGCAAACCAACCAACAAATCATCAGGCAAGTCACGTCCCAGCGCCATTACCTTAAAGGTCTCACCCATTTCACCTGGCAAGGTTAAACGGCGAATTTGTTGCGCTATCTCCACACGCTCGACATCCGTCGCTGACTCCATATCAACATTTTCAGTGAGGCCGCACGACATAAGAAAATAAGCTTGGTTGGTATAACCCAGCACGTCCAGTTGATTATCTATTGCGGCTTCTGCCACCGCAGTAAAATCAACATGCGCGGTAATATCCTGTAAGCCAGGATAAACAAAAGGGGCATCATGCGCTCTATGACGATAATGGCAACGCAAGCTGCCTTGTACACGCTGTGGATGATAGTACTCATGGCGTGCACTACCATAGTCAATGAATAATACCAGTGCTTGCTGCAAACATGCGGCAAGGCTTGCTATCCAGCCATCCATTTCCAGACAAAGTTCAGCGATATAACCGGTATCAAATTCGATGGACAAGGGTTCGAGACGTTGCTGCAATATACTCGTCGCTATGGTTTCTGCTTTTAGTTTCTTGTATTGCAAACAGCCGTTTTCGACAACGACACCCAGCTCTTGAAATTGATCATCACTTTTTATTAATCTGTTTGCTGGCAGTGCATCTAAAAATTCGTTAGCCAGTACAACTCCTGAAAATGGCGTTGTTGGTAAGGCGTCAAGCCACTCAATACGGTGAAAATAATCTGCCACGCTATCTTGCAATAAAGCTTGCTGACGCTGGCGTAGATCGGCGCTACTTTCTAAAATAAAATAACGCGAAGGCAAACAATCCAGTGAGGTTAGTTCTAACAAAATATCACGCGCCAACTTACCCGAACCTGCACCCACCTCCAGTATGCTGCCATCATCTGTTTTTGGCAGAGCTAACAAGGCTTGTTGGCATTGCCGCGCGACACAACGACCGAATAAAGGCGAAACCTCCGGTGCAGTAATAAAATCACCTGCCGGGCCAAACTTGTTGGCGCCAGCGGTATAATATCCTAAGCCGGGTGCATAAAGGGCGTTCTGCATATAGCGCGCGAAATCAATGATACCGCCTTGTGCCTTGATATCTGCTTTGATCACATCAACCAGGGCTGCACTGTGCGCTATGGCATCCGGGTTTGGCTGAGGCCAATCGGCGGGGATTACATTCGTGTTATCTGGAACTGCTGTCATGCTGCTATTGTAGTGGGTAAAATAGACTCCGTGGTAATACACTTGACATACACTGGGTAGAAACGGACCAAAAAACCTACTAAAAAGTCTATTAAGAGAAAACCTATGCAAGAAAATAAAGTGGCGCTGGTTACAGGTGGCGCGCAACGTATTGGCGCCACCCTGTGCCGACATTTACATGATGCGGGCTATAACGTGTTAATTCATTATCGACATTCAGTGCAAGCCGCCTCTGAACTCGCCAAGGAATTAAATAATATTCGGCCAAAATCAGCGCATGGCATTCCTGCCGACTTGCTTAAAATCACTGACATCAAGCGCCTCATTCAAGCCGCATTACAACCCTGGCAACGGCTAGATGTCGTCGTCAATAATGCCTCAAGCTTTTATCCTACTGCCATCGGTAACACCTGCGAAGATGACTGGAATGATCTCATCGGCAGCAATATGAAAGCACCTTTTTTTATCGCTCAGGCCGCTGCTGAGGAATTAGCCAAACAACAAGGCTGCATTATTAATATCATTGACGTGCATGGACAAAGGCCTTTAAAGGGTCATAGCGTTTACTGCGCCGCCAAGGCGGGACTGGCCATACTGACACATTCTTTAGCCGTAGAGTTAGCGCCAGATGTGCGCGTCAATGGTATTGCGCCCGGGGCAATTCTATGGCCGACGACTG
Source organism: Gammaproteobacteria bacterium (assembly GCA_016765075.1). NCBI lineage: Bacteria > Pseudomonadati > Pseudomonadota > Gammaproteobacteria > Gammaproteobacteria bacterium. The sequence continues at coordinate 17,800 of JAESQP010000144.1, read as the reverse complement.
AGCCTGATGAAAAAAGCAAACAAAAGACTCTGGATGACATTGCATTGCAACGCCTAGGTGACCCGCTTGATATCGCCAAAACGGTATTATTTTTAGCACGCGACGCCGATTACATTACCGGCCAAATTATCACTATCGATGGCGGTCGTTCGTTATAAGCTTGTTGACGAGTTTTTATGGCCGCCAATCAAAATCGACAACAAACTGTGCGACTTTATCGGGATCAAACGCAGCCCACATATCGGCATAAGAGCGTTTTAGTACAGGGTGGCGTTTCGTCGGCGCAATATCAGCGAGGGGTTGCAAGACAAAGGCGTATTTTTCTATTTCGTCGCGCGGAATCTGTAAGTGTTCTTCATTCAACACCAGGTCATCATAAAGAATGAGATCAAGATCTAGCGTTCTTGAACTGAATTTAACTCCATCGCGTACACGCTGTTGCTGGTCTTCTATATCGCGCAAGGTTTTTGCGACAACTGTTATCTTTTTCTCGGTGTCAAAACCAACAACAAGATTATAAAAACTATCCCCTTTAAACCCCACTGCAACGCTTTCATAAACAGGTGAACAATCAAGCTCACCGAAATGTTTAAATAAGGCATCGAGCCCGGCGCGAATATTCATTTCACGCTGAATATTACTACCAATACTTAAATAGACGCGCGCCATTACTCTCTGGCACCACGCTCTATAATAATGCCAACATCTCGCGCACCACGAATAGCACCACGTTTATTTATCGTTACCTTAACCCAAGGCACATCAAATTCATCACGGACGATCCCGGCAACACGTTCAGCCAGCGTTTCGACTAGCTGGAATTTACTGTCACCGACATACTCTATCAGTCGTTTAGCAACGGCTTTGTAGTTTAGGGTGTCATCAATGTGGTCTGTTTCAGCAGCACGTGCAATATCAGCGCCCATCTCTAGATCAATCACAATCTCTTGTTTGATCTTGCGCTCCCAATCCCAAATACCGATAACGGTTTCGATTTTTAACTCATTCAGGTAAATAATATCCATTAATCTCGGCCAATCTTCTCACAAGGTTTGTGTCACTATAGCGGTTTCACAATACCGAAACCAACAAGAGTGCACCATAGTGATGGTGGGATAATGGTAGCTTGCATGATTAACCAACAATGATACCTATCGCGCTGTGCTTGCTGGCCTATTTCTTTGGCTCTGTTTCGAGCGCCATTGTACTTTGCCGTTTATCTGGCCTGCCTGACCCTCGCACTCAAGGTTCTGGTAACCCAGGGGCTACTAATGTGCTGCGTTTTGGCGGCAAGCGTCTTGCCGCGCAAGTGTTACTTGGCGATATGCTGAAGGGCTTGCTACCCGTGCTGTTTGCGACCTGGATCGATGGCACCACCAGCGTCTTAGCAGCCGTGGCATTGTGTGCCTTTCTTGGCCACTTATATCCGGTGTTTTTTAGTTTTCGTGGCGGCAAAGGGGTTGCTACTGGCTTGGGTGTCATACTTGGCTTGATGTGGCCAGTTGGTTTGGCACTTATAGTCACTTGGATAATTGTCGCAGCACTAAGCCGTATCTCAGCACTAGGGGCATTGGCCGCTGCCATTGCGGTACCGTTCTACGCATGGTTTATTTCAGAGCACAATCAGTACGTTATTCTGACTATGATTATCTCAATATTACTGATTTGGCGTCATAGGCTAAATATACAAAAACTCTTTGCTGCCACTAAAATCGATTCGTCGTCTTGATCTCGCCACACACAAACCATTGTTTATCTTTCATGTTTTCTATGCTTCAGGTGTCTCGAAAAAACCTGTCATTGAAACCAACTTCCCTGCTTTATTGTATTCACTGTAACTGATCCCTTCACCAAGCAAGGTATTATCACCATTTTTCATGTCCCATTTTGAGATACTTTTATTGCTATGTGCGAGAAAATATTTGGTCACGAAGTGACCGCCTGGAATTTGTTTGTGAAAATCAATCATGTATTCCAATAGCGCATCCCACCCTTTTGTTTTTATTATCGGGTCATTGTATACACATGCAAGGTCAAGACATTGACCAAATATGATGCGTTTATCATCGACAGACTCCGCCTTCCATGAAGAGGTATAGGCTTCCCATGTTGCTTCAAACTTATTACTCATAATGTTGCCTTCCTTGTTTACTTTTGGGTTTACTTCTGGGTTTGTTTCTGACTCTTAACGTGCGCTTCAGGCTGGCACAGACAATTCACTTAAAGGCCAACGTGGCCGCACATCCATAGCATAATCCGCATGCGGATTTAATTCGAAACGACGATAGCCAGCATAGGCAATCATAGCGCCATTGTCGGTACAGAATTCATTTCTCGGAAAGTAAACTTGCACTGCTGATTGTTGCGAATACTGTGCTAACCGCTGGCGCAACGACTGGTTGGCGCTAACACCACCGGCAACGACTAATTGTTTTAATCCTGTTAATTCCATGGCGCGGCGGCATTTAATAAAAAGCGTATCGACCACTGCATCTTCAAAGGCACGTGCAATATCGCGCTTGTCTTGCTCGCACCCCTGTGTTGCGCGAAACGTCGTTAGGGCATGTGTCTTTAGTCCACTAAAACTAAAATCACAGCCGGGTCTGTTGGTCATCGGTCGGGGGAAACGAAAACGTTGCGGGTCGCCGTCAACTGCAAGCTTGGCTAGAGCAGGGCCGCCCGGGTAATCAAGGCCCAACATTTTTGCTGTTTTATCAAACGCCTCACCAGCCGCATCATCGACCGACTCGCCAATGAGCTCATATTGACCAATGCCATCAACACGCACTAACTGGGTATGACCACCGGACACGAGCAAGGCAACAAATGGAAAAGACGGTGCGACCTCTTCAAGCATAGGTACCAATAAATGCGCCTCCATATGGTGTATCGCCAAAGCAGGAATATCCAGAGCAAAGGCCAGCGCACGCGCAAACGATGCGCCAACCAATAGCGCGCCGATTAAACCGGGGCCTGCGGTGTAGGCAATAGCATCAATATCAGAGCGCTGACAACTCGCAACAGCTAACACTTCTTTAAACAAAGGCGTAATACGCCTGACGTGATCGCGTGAAGCTAACTCAGGGACAACGCCACCATACTGCTGATGCAAAGCGATCTGACTATGCAAACAATCTGCCAGCAAGCCCTTGTCACTGTCGTACAAAGCCAAGCCAGTTTCATCGCAAGAAGTTTCAATGCCCAGAATTAGCATGACTTTAGCTCAATATCAGACGCACTGACTGCGACATCATCCGTATTGCGCTCTAACCAGCGACTGCTGTCACCATTGTGCTCTTGCTTCCAAAATGGCGCCTTATGTTTCAGGTGATGAATGATATGACGACAGGCATCGAACGCTTGTTGTCGATGGGTCGACCACACCGCCACCAACACTAAAGCATCCCCTGGCTCGACTCTGCCATAACGATGTATCACTAAAAAATCATCTAATCGCCATTGCGCGGTAGCGTTTTCGCATATTTGTTCAATTTCTTGCAAAGCCATTGCTGGATAACACTCTATGGTCATTGCCTCGACAGACAAGTCTTCATGCATATCACGCATGCTGCCAATAAAATTCACTACGGCACCTGACTTACCAGGCTTGCGACATTGTGTTTCATAGTCTTGTAAACGTTGATAAGGCGACAATGCAAATTCTTGCAATATGACTGGCATGACTATCCTCCTGTCACCGGAGGGAAAAATGCCACTTCATCACCATCATTAACTTGCGCGCCGAGACACGCATAATTTTGATTGATAGCAACTAAACTATTATTAGCCAGCTTTATTGATGGATTAAGTTGCGTCCATAGTTCAGTAGCGCTGCAACCCTCTTGCGCAATTTGGCATTGCTGTTCGGCAACACCAACGTTCTCTCTTAAGGAAGCAAAATACTTTACAGTTACTGACATAACAATCTATGACGCACGCCAGCCACCACTTTTTCCGCCGGTTTTTTTGAGTAGGCGAACGCCATCAATCACCATTGATTTATCAACTGCCTTGCACATATCGTAGATCGTTAGCAAGGCGATTTGCACTGCGGTCAAGGCTTCCATTTCAACACCCGTGCGCGCATGACAACGTACTGTCGTTTGGCATATCACTTGCTGCTTTGCCTCATTTAACTCAAACAACACATCGACTTTAGATAACGGTAATGTATGACATAAGGGAATCAAGTCCGCTGTGCGTTTTGCCGCCATGATGCCAGCAATACGCGCAACCGAAAGCACATCGCCTTTTTTGTGGCTGCCTGCTGCTAACAAATCAAACGCCTCAGCAGACATACTGATACAGCCTTGCGCAGTCGCTTGTCGATCCGTCGCTGTCTTGTCACCGACATCGACCATATGCGCGTCGCCCTCTTTATTTATGTGGCTAAATTTTTTTGTCATATCTAGAAGCCTGTTGGACTTAGGGTGAATCTACTCGGCTTTGGCTTCCTGCGTCGCTCTAACTCCTGCATCCAGGCAGTCGTACGAAAAAGCCATTTCGAGGTGCCCTTGGGGTATGGCTCATTTTTCCGATCCTTTTCGTTAAATATGCTCAATATTCGCCTCTACGTGCCCTCGGGGTGCAAACGATCAAAAAAATGAACTCATACCCCAAAAGCCTGCCCCCGCGAAGGCGGGGGGCACCTCGAAATGGCTTTCTCTCGCTACGATCACCTAAGTCCAACAAGCTCCTAGCCACCAATCTGGGTCATGCTAATACGAGATATGGCAACTTTCGTCACGCTACGTTCGCGCGCCTCAATGCCATCTGCTACTTTTTCAGTAATTGCTTGCTGTAGCTGTGCCACGATTTGTGCGTTGCTCTCACCACGGCGCATCAAATCACGCAGATCGTAATCCGTGCCAGAATAAAGACAGTTACGCAATTGTCCATCAGCGGTAATGCGAATACGATTACAATTACGGCAAAGGCTACGCGTAAACGCGGGGATGACAGCGACCGTGCCCTTATAGCCAGCGATGCGGTAATGATGATGCTCTGTTTCAGAGCCTGGCACCGCCAGCAGTTCGTTATAGGTCTTATGCAATCGGGTAACAATGTCTTTGGCGCGCACCAGGTAATCGCCGTCACACCACAGTTGTTTGGCATCAAACGGCATAAACTCTATGAATCGCACTGTTAATCGATTGTCGCGCGTCAGCTCGCAGAATGATTCAATTTCATCATCATTAATGCCACGCATAACAACGACATTGACCTTGATGCTGCTAAAACCTTTTTGCAAAGCCAATTCGATATTTTGCAAGGTTTGTCCGAGACCGTTACGCCGGGTAATGTGCTTAAAGCGATCTTCGCGCAGCGTATCAAGACTTATGTTTATACCTGTTAACCCCGCATGTTTTAGGTCATCAAGCATTCGATGCAACAATAAACCATTGGTCGTCAGACAAACATTTTCAATGCCAGGAGTATTGACTGCCATAGCAACCAACTCGGGCAAGTCTTTACGCAGCGTTGGCTCACCACCAGTAAAACGCAGCTTATTCACACCCACTGACGCTAACACACTCACCAGACGCGCAATTTCATCCTTGCGTAGCAATTTCTCCGGCGCCTGAAAATCAACGCCCTCTTCCGGCATACAATAAGTACAACGTAAATTGCAACGCTCATTAAGCGCAATACGGGCGTAGTTGAAATTTCGGCCAAAACGATCCACCAACACTGGATGCATTAAAGATTCGGCTTGTTGTCGTAAATTAGTCAACATTTCCTAATGACACAGCAAGTGATTTATCGCATTCTATCGTAGATAGACAAGACCTCGCCGCTAAATTATGCTTAATGATGCCCAACTAACACGTTACAGCCGCCAGATTTTATTGCCGGATATCGATATCGCTGGCCAGGAAAAGCTGTTGGCTGCGCATGTATTGATTGTCGGACTCGGTGGCCTTGGCTCACCTGTGGCAATGTATCTTGCTGGCGCTGGTATAGGGCGTATGACGCTGGCTGATTTTGACGTGGTCGATATCAGCAATTTACACCGGCAGATCGCCCACGCTAGTAGCGATGTCGGTGTCAATAAAGCCGTCTCAGCCAAGGCGACAGCTGCCAACATCAATCCGGAAATTCGCATTGATTGCATTGACTACGCTATAGATGAACGGGCATTGCAACGCTATGTCTGCGCTGAAAAGGTCAATGTTATTGTCGATGCGACAGACAACTTTGCCAGCCGCCACGCTATTAACCGTATTTCGCTTGCCGGAAAAATACCCTTGGTTTCTGGTGCAGCTATTCGTATGGAGGGCCAAATCAGTGTCTTTGACCCACGTAACGACGACAGCCCCTGTTACGCCTGTTTATACTCTGAAGAGGGCGATAATGCCGAAAATTGCGCCCAAACGGGTGTCATCGGCCCCGCCGTGGGCACTATTGCCTGTCTACAGGCCATGGAAACGCTGAAGCTGCTAATTGGTTTTGGCCAAACACTAGTCGGGCGTGTTCAGCTTCTTGACGCCAAACATAGTGAGTGGCGCACGCTGAACCTGAAAAAAGACCCTGAGTGTCAGGTTTGTAGCCCTAGCACCCCAAAAATCCCTTGATTCTTACTCAAATCACCCGTTAAACAACAATAGTTGTGCATCTCACTGCAAAACGCCTATACTAATCGGCTTTTCTGTGGCTGCCTTTGCGTGAATGAGGGTCACAGTGAACTTATTAAACTTTTGCCTAATTTATGTAGGTAAACCTCAGGAATCGGGATTTTATGCCATCAGTAAAAATGAAAGAAAATGAACCCTTTGAAGTGGCTATGCGCCGTTTCAAACGCACTTGCGAAAAGGCCGGTACCTTGTCCGAGATCCGCCGTCGCGAGTTTTACGAAAAGCCAACGGCCGTTCGCAAGCGCAAAGCTGCTGCTGCTGTGAAGCGCCACGCTAAAAAAGTCGACCGCGAAGTTGCGCGTCACGTTCGCCTGTATTGATTGCAACACTAAACCTTAGCCCCATTGCAAGGTACTGGCACAATGTCCGCCCTTAAGCAGCGCCTCACTCAAGACATGAAGACTGCCATGCGCGCTAAAGATAAAGCACGTTTGGGGGTTATTCGCATGGCCTTAGCCGCCATCAAGCAACGTGAGATCGATGAGCGCGCCAAACTTGATGATGCAGGGCTTGATGATACGCAAATCATTGCTATCATCGACAAAATGATTAAGCAGCGCCGTGATTCAGCGTCACAGTTTCAGGATGCTGGCCGTGACGAGCTCGCTGCTATTGAAAATGCCGAAATCAACGTATTGCAAGACTATATGCCTGCCGCCATGAGCGATGACGAAATCACCAAAGCCATCGACAAGGCTATTGCTGACACTGGCGCCAGCTCTATAAAAGACATGGGCAAGCTGATGGCAGCCCTGAAACCACAACTGCAAGGCCGTGCCGACCTTGGTGCCGTCAGTGGCATAATCAAACAAAAATTGGCCGCACTTTAAGCTCTGCCAATATCTACGCCCAAGTAAATTTTATTTCCGGCTGACAGCCGGGTGTCCGTAACATAGAATCCCCCTCATGGCGGGCAAAATTCCTCAACAGTTTATCGATGACATTCTGGCTCGCACAGATATTGTTGAGCTCATTGACGCACGTGTAACACTGAAAAAAGCCGGTAAAGACTTTCACGCCTGCTGCCCCTTTCATAATGAAAAGACCCCGTCGTTTACAGTAAGTCAGAACAAGCAGTTTTATCACTGCTTTGGCTGTGGCGCACATGGCAGCGCTATTGGCTTTTTAATGGAATACGATAATCTTGATTTTGTTGAAGCCATACAAGAGCTTGCCGATAGCCTTAGTCTTGATGTGCCGCGTGAGGACGGCGGCACTTTTCAACGACCGTCAACGGATACCAAGGCATTATTCGCCCTGACTGAACTGGCTAATGATTTTTATCAAACACAACTACGTCAACACGCGCAAAAACAACAAGCTGTCGATTACCTGAAAGGTCGTGGACTCAGCGGCCAAATCGCCAAGCGTTTCGCATTAGGCTTTTGTGCTGATGAATGGCGCGCCATTCAAACAGCGCTAGGCTCAGATGAAGGTAGGCGCGAACAACTCGTTGAAGTCGGGCTACTTATCAAAAAAAGCGCAAACGATTATTACGACCGTTTCCGTCACCGCATCATGTTTCCGATTCGAGACTTACGTGGGCGCGTGGTCGGCTTTGGCGGACGTGTACTCGGTGACGGTACACCAAAATACCTGAATTCACCTGAAACGCCCTTGTTTCATAAAGGCAAAGAACTATACGGTTTTTATGAGGCCTGCCAAAGTAACCGTAAACTCAATCAAGTACTGGTGGTTGAGGGCTATATGGACGTGGTTGCACTAGCGCAATATGGCATTACCTATGCGGTGGCGACCTTAGGCACGGCGACCAGTGTCGAGCATATCGAGCGTTTATTTCGTAAAGTCGAAGATATTATATTTTGCTTTGACGGTGACCGTGCCGGTCGCGACGCCGCATGGCGCGCATTGGAAAATACCCTACCGACGCTGCATGAGGGTCGCCAAATTCGGTTTCTGTTTTTACCCGATGGTGAAGACCCCGACACACTGGTTCGTCAAGAAGGGTTTGAACGTTTTTCGCAACGCATTGCACAAGCCCAGACACTATCGCAATACCTATTTGACCACCTCGGCAAAGAGACCGATGCCAGCACGATTGATGGCCGCGCACGACTGGCTGAAGCAGCAAAACCATTACTTAAGAAATTGCCTGGCGGCACCTTTCAACAAATGATGATTGCTGAATTAGCACAACGCACACGCATCGACGTCAACCTGCTCAGCATCGACATTAGCGGTAATACGGCAAAGACAGCACAAACCGCTAATCGCTATACAGCCACCACAAACCAACGCGGGCCATCGCTAGTACGCAAAACCATTACTGTACTGCTCCATCGACCCGACTTAGCAAAAACCACTGAAAATGGTGCATGGCTCAAAGATATTGACCAAGCCGGCATCATTTTATTGATCGACTTACTTGAACTCTTGCATCAACATCCCCATCTCAGTACTGGTGGTATTTTGGAGCACTGGCGCGATACTGAACATGGTCAACATCTATCCAAGCTTGCTGCCCAGCCGTCATTACTCGATAGCGATGCGCTGGCAGCAGAATGGGATGACACCTTGTCTAGGCTACGCAAAACAGCCAATGAAGCACAGCTCGAGAAGCTCGAAGAACGTGACCGTCTTGGCATTGCAAACGCTGAAGAAAAAGCCGAAATCAAACGGCGCTATCAAAAGCTAGGACAGCATAAAGACTGAGACTAAGCTACCCAAAAGCCCTCAATATCAGGTATAATTAACGGTTCTATTTTTTAAATTTACCAACCTCAAGGTTTCACCCCCGATGGATGCCAAACAGCAGCAATCCCAGCTTAAGTTATTGATCGCAAAAGGAAAAGAGCAGGGTTACCTGACCTATCGCGAAGTTAACGACCACCTCCCCGACACCATTGTCGATCCGGAGCAAATCGAAGATATCGTTAACATGATCAATGACATGGGCATTGAGGTTCACGAAGTTGCGCCTGACGCAGACAGCCTCATTATGAAAAAAGATGCTGTTGATGAAGATAGCGCCGATGAAGCCGCTGCTGCCTTAGCCATTGTCGGCAGCGATTTTGGCCGCACTACCGACCCCGTGCGTATGTATATGCGTGAAATGGGTACTGTCGAGCTACTGACACGACAAGGCGAAATTCGTATTGCCAAGCGCATTGAAGCCGGCCTGTCACAAATGATGTCAGCGCTAGCAACCTTTCCACCGACAATTCAAACCCTGTTGGATGACTATGCGCTCTTCAAAAATGAAGAGAAACGTTTGACAGATATTATCGTCAAATTCCTTACTGATGAGGATCTCGATACTGAAGCCATCCCAAAACCCGCCGCGGCACGCACAGCCGAGGACAAAAAAGATGATGAGGAAGAAGTAAAAGATACCGGCCCTGACCCAGAGCAAGCTGCTGAACACTTTGCCAGATTAGGTAAGTTGTTTGATAAAGTGCAAAAATCACGTAGCAAAAATGGCAGGGAGCACAAAACCACTATCAACGCTATTGAGAAACTTGATGATTGTTTTAAGCGTTTAAAGCTCATACCAAAACTATCTGTGCGCCTAATTGCCGCCCTGCGTGACGTGGTTAATGTCATTCGTACGCATGAGCGCAACATCATGGACCTCTGCATGAACGAAGCACGCATGCCACGTAAAGCGTTTATTACTAGCTTTCCCGATAATGAAACTGATCTTGAATGGCTGGATCGTGAAATTGCCTCCGGCGCCAAGTATTCAGACGCGCTGAAAGAGCGTAAAGACACTATTAAAAACGAGCAAACACAACTTGTCGAGCTTGAAAAGAAATGGAATTTCAGCATCAATGAAATCAAAGACATCAATCGCAAAATGTCGATTGGTGACGCCAAGGCGCGTCGTGCAAAAAAAGAAATGATTGAGGCCAACCTACGTCTCGTTATTTCTATCGCCAAAAAATACACTAACCGCGGACTACAGTTCCTTGATTTAATTCAGGAAGGTAACGTCGGCCTTATGAAAGCCGTCGACAAGTTTGAATACCGCCGTGGTTATAAATTTTCGACCTATGCAACCTGGTGGATTCGCCAAGCGATTACTCGCTCGATTGCTGATCAAGCACGCACCATTCGTATTCCAGTGCACATGATTGAAACCATCAACAAGCTCAATCGTATCTCGCGCCAAATGCTGCAAAAGATGGGCCGCGAAGCGACACCCGAAGAGCTGGCTGAATGCATGGAAATGCCTGAAGATAAAGTACGCAAAGTGCTTAAGATTGCCAAAGAGCCCATCTCAATGGAAACGCCAATTGGTGATGACGAAGATTCACACCTCGGTGATTTTATTGAAGACGGTAATGTAATGTCGCCACCCGAGGCGGCAACGTTTGAAGGTCTGCGCGAACAAACTCAAAACGTGCTAGAAAGCCTTACTGCCCGCGAGGCAAAAGTACTACGCATGCGTTTTGGCATCGGCATGAATACTGACCACACCTTGGAAGAAGTCGGCAAGCAATTTGATGTGACACGCGAACGTATTCGTCAAATCGAGGCCAAAGCCCTACGCAAACTGCGTCACCCCACGCGTTCCGAGCGTCTGCGCAGCTTCCTCGACAGTGATAACAATCCTCAAAGCGGCAGCTCTTAAATAACGCCGCCTTGAACCTAGAAAACACAGATGAATCACAGAAGTTCATACAAGCTCTTAATGCACCTAGCAAATTCAAAAACTTGCTAATCACCAATAAGGTAACTACACAGTTTTTGAATTTGCTATGCACATCAATATCTTGCATGCCTTTTCTGCGCCCAACTGCGTTTTCTAGGTTGAAGCTCTCCGCTTACGGGCCCATAGCTCAGTTGGTTAGAGCAGGGGACTCATAATCCCTTGGTCGTAGGTTCGAGTCCTACTGGGCCCACCACTACACCTTAATGACGGCGAGACGAATGAAGTCATTATTTTTGCAACATACTTTGCGCGACATTGACCAAAGTCTCATCATCAAACGAGGGAGGGATATTTCTTCCACGTTGCACAGCTGGCCGCGATAACATTGTCTGGTGCCAACGCATAAGATTGTCCAAGCCATCAACATTGATATCTGCCCATTCATACCAACTGACCCAACTCCAGTGAGCGATATCGGCAATTGAGTAGTCATCGCAAATATATTCACGCCCTTCTAGCTGTCGATCCAGCACTTCATACAGTCTGCGTGTCTCATGCTGGTAGCGCTCTATTACCGCTGGAATTTTTTCTGGAAAATAACGATAAAACACATTGGCCTGACCTTGCATGGGGCCTATGCCACCTATTTGAAACATCAGCCATTGAATGACCTGAGATCGCCCGTTGTTATCTTTAGGTAGCAAGCGTCCGGTTTTTTCTGCAAGATAAAGCAAGATTGCGCCTGACTCAAAGACGGCAAAGTCATCATTATCCCGATCAACAATGGCTGGGATACGACCATTGGGGTTGATCTTTAAATACTCTGATTTTTTTTGATCTCTGTCAGCAAGATTGAGATGATTCACTTTATAGGGTAAGGACAGTTCTTCCAACGCTATAGACACTTTAATGCCATTAGGTGTTGCCGCTGTGTATAAATCAATCATCTGTTAATCTCTATCAATCGAAAATAAACCTTCACCAACTACCCTTAGCCTCAAGGCTTTGGTAATTCGTGTACCAGATGACCAGTTTTTATATACACCTTGCAGCCTTCCTTACTCTTTGGTGTATGGCTAGCCCCTATTGGCAAGCGCAACCAAACACCCTTTTCATAGTGACCACTCTCATCAAAAAAACTACCAGAAAGGACAAAAAACTCTGCGCCACCGCTATAACTACGTAGCTCACTCGCCCCAAAACCGGCAGACCATTGAGCGACACTCACCTTTTCATAGTCAGTGTGATGTAAAGACAATATCGACTCACCCTCTTGCCCACCTGACTGCCAACCTTCTGGCTGATTGATGTCTATACGAACATATTCCTGGTCATCAGGATGCATCTGCCACAGCTTAACGAATATTTGACAGCCAAACTCGCTAGCAGGTTTATGACTAGAACCAACCGGGTTTCTGACATAGGTGTCGATTTTAAAATCACCCATCTCATCAGAAAAAACACCTTCAAGAACGATAAATTCTTCTCCGCCAGTATGCACATGTGGTGAAAAAGAACTGCCTGGCGCATAACGCACAATTGAGGTAACACGAGCCACTTCGTCACCGTCACGCTCTAACATCTTACGGTCCACACCAGGCAAAGGTGATGCAATCCAATCAACTAAACTACTGTTTACTACAGCTCGTTTTGTAAGGTCAGCGTTAATCTTCATATCGTGAACTTAAGGATTTGACTGGATTAGCTAAACTTACGCCTTAGCGCTATCACGTGCAGAAACCTCACCATACCAACGCTTGAGATTTGGATAACTATCCAGCGTCGCGATCTCAGCAAACATGACGAAATCAATCGCGCATAAGGCGGTAATATCAGCAATAGAAAAACTACTGCCCGCTATAAATGGTTTACCAGCAAGCTCTTTATCCAACCATTTCATAGTGGCAATCGTACGCTCACGACTCTTCATGCCCCAATCTTTATTCTGGTATAACTCCAATTCACCCAGCCCTGGGGTTGCATGGTGAAAATATGTCGTCGATGCGTCCATCAAACCTTCTTCAACTCGACGCTGCCACATAGATACAGCAGCCTGTTCAGCAGGTGTGCTGCCCATTAATACTGGTGTCAGATTCGCTGCTTCGAAATAACGACATATCGCGACACAACCACTAATGTAACTACCATCATCAAGTTCCAGGCAAGGAACGGTAGCACTGGGATTTTTAGCTTTATAAGCATCTGTTCTATGCTCGCCTTCTAACACATTGATTTGCTCTCTTGGGACTTCAATACCTTTTTCTGCCAAAAATATACGTACACGACGCGGGTTGGGAAATGCTTCAAATTCATAAAGTTTCATTAATTTCTCCTGTTTTGGCTATTATCTACCTAACGGTTGGTAGTTAATAATAAATGAGGACTATTCATACTGTCAAGGCCACCAATCATGTCATTAATATATTGGCATTTTCACAATAGCGGAAACAAGGGAACGTCAGACTTGTGAGTAAGTTTTATGTCTCGTTTTACGTGATACGGCTCTGTAGGCCAAGTTCGGTTTTTAGCGCGGCTATCGTTTTTTTAACATGATTCTTATTTGACATTGCTCGGCTGACAATAAGAGAGCCTTGCAAAGCATCCAATACTAAATTTGCCATGACTACTGGGCTACCATCGAAACTAAAATCACCCGTACTTTTACCTAACTTCAATATAGTCGTTAACCATTTTTTGCCGTCTTCAAGGAATAATGTGACTTCATCTCTAAGACCTTTCGGTAAAGCCATGTATTCACCCGCCAATGCGCCGCATAAGCATATTTTTTCATTCTTTTTTCCTAAGTCTAAATAAGGAGAAAAATAAAAATCCATCATCTTGGCAGGGCTGATTTCACGATTTCTCAACGCCTTGTCTAGCATCATAGAAAAATTTTTTCGATATCGGGCAACCACTGCCACACCCAAGGCAACCTTACTCGGATAATGGTACAAAATGCTTGGCTTTTTAATACCCACTTCTTTCGCAATATCATTAAAGCTTATCGCGCTATATCCACGAGACTGAATAAGCTCCTGGGTGACGTCCAGTATGCGCTCTGATGTATTGGTTTTTTTTATATTATTTTTCATAATAAGCATATATTTTAGTGCTAAAACTTCATAACTCAAACTCTATTGAGCCATCAAACCTTACGCTGCCCTTAATATTAGTAGCTCAATCCCAACATTAACACGCCTTGATTTTCTATAACCTAATAAGAATAATTACTTTACAAATAAAAGCAATTTAAAACTATCTTCGCAAAACCGTGCATACGGATTCACAGAGAAAAGCCAAGTCTCTTTGTTTAATAATATACGGCGGCATCAAGTAAACAAGTCTGCCGAAAGGCCGCAGCCAAACACCCTGTTTAACAAACGCTTGCGTAATGGCTTTCATATCAACGGGCTGCTTTAATTCGACGACACCTATTGCTCCAAGAATCCTTACGTCTTTAACCTGATTAAACTCTCGGCATGGATCCAAGCCGTTGCGAAGCCCTGACTCGATACGTTTGATATTTTCTTGCCAAGAAGAAGCTAATAATAATTTTATGCTCGTCAATGCTGCAATACAGGCCAGAGGGTTCGCCATAAAGGTAGGGCCATGCATGAATACGCCAGGGTCACCGCTATCAATGGTTGCTGCGATATCGTTGGTTGCCAGCGTGGCGGCCAGTGTTAAATAACCCCCCGTTAGTGTTTTACCCAGGCACATTATGTCTGGCGAGATATCTGCATGGTTGCAAGCAAATAATTCACCCGTTCGAGCAAACCCTGTCGCAATCTCATCAGCTATGAATAAGACACCGAACTCATGACAAAGCTGTCGTGCTTTTTGCAAATATTCTTTTGAATAAAACCACATTCCGCCTGCCGCTTGCACAATAGGCTCTAATATTAATGCCGCAATATCCTTATTGTTCTCTAAGGTATTTTTTAGCAACAGCAATTCTTCATCAGGACAAGGCTCACCAAAACGACAAGTGGGCTGTGCTACAAACAGATTTTTTTGCAATACTTGATTGAAAACACTATGCATTCCGGTTTTAGAGTCAGAGACTGACATAGCACCAATGGTGTCACCGTGATAACCGCAACGCAGACTGACAAAGCGTTGCCGTTGTGGTTTCCCTTTGGCATGCCAATATTGAATGGCCATTTTCATGGCCACTTCCACTGCAACCGACCCTGAGTCAGAATAAAAAACGGTTTGCAATGGTTTTGGTGACATCTCAATCAACAACCTGGTTAACTCGATAGCTGGAGTATGGGTAAAACCACCAAACATAATATGCGCCATTTTATCGAGCTGTTGAGTTAGCGCAATATTCATTTCGGGATGGTTATAACCATGAATGGCACACCACCACGACGACATTCCGTCGATCAACTCGCGACCATCTTTTAATTTTATGCGGACACCTTTGGCAGAATCGACTGTGTAAATCGGCAAATCTGAATGCATGGCACTATAAGGGTGCCAGATATGATTGTGATCTATTGGGTCAATATCCATACTCATAATTTCGTGGTATTTTTTAAGCTGAAACTATTTAGCGATAGCGCAACTCCTGCAAGTATTAAGACGGCGCCAGCAACTTGGTTAATGGTAATCACCTCGCCAAGCAACAATGCGCCCCAGAGCATGCCGAAAAAAGGAACAAGGTATGTCACCATAAGGGTTTTTGTCGGCCCTATCTGGTGAATGAGTTTAAAATACCAGATAAATGCTAAGGAAGTTGAGAGTACTGCCAAAGCAACTATAGACCCGACTGCTGCCATGCTAGGGTATTGCTGCGGAACAAAAAATGGTAATAAAGGCAGCAACAGAATCGCCGCCGCTAATTGTGTTCCTATGACAAAAGCGATAGATGGAATTTTGGCCAAGCGCTGTTTCGTATAATGTGCGCCAGCGACATAAGAAATTGAGGCCACAAGCGCCGCTAACACCATCAGTGGTGAAGGCGATGAAATTTCGGCTTGCTGCCACAACATCAATATCATCACACCGAAAAAACCTGAAATAACACCTATTAACTGGGACCACGTTAGCTTTTCTTTTGCAAAAAAATAGGCAAAAACAATACCTACGATAGGCACAATCGCATTCAATATCGAACTCACTCCTGCCGTCACTGAAGTCGTAATATAGGCAATCAACACGAATGGTAATGCGCTATTAAGCGCGCCAACAACAAATAAATCGCGCGCATGTAAACGCATCAACGTCCATCGTCTTTGCCAAAACAACCATGGTAACAATACCAAGCCAGCCAACAATACGCGTAACTCAGTCAACCACACGGCACCAATTTCCGGTGCCGCCACACGCATAAACAAAAACGACGCACCCCAAAGCGCGCCAAGCACTAGCAAAATAATGATTTGCAAGCTATTCATTTAAGGAGCCTCTGATGTGTCTGGGACTACGTGCCCTCGGGGTACAACGAGACTGCCTCTGCTTACACTGCCATTCACAACAAGCCACCTCGATAAACTCAGCGTCGTTCTGGATGACAGGACACCGCAGAAAACGTGAACAATCATCATATGTTACTCTGCAAGCTAAACAATAAAACCAAATTTTTTTACCATGAAAAACCTAGAACCAGCACTGGAAAGATTATTATTTATTAGCCGCTGGTTGCTGGTTCCTTTTCTAATTGGACTCGTTATCTCAACGACTTTGTTGTTTATAAAGTTTGCTAGCGAATTACTCAATCTCATCACAGACCTTAATTCACTCAGCCAGATTGAGCTAGTGTTGGGCGTGCTCAATATGATCGAGCTAACACTGATAGCAAGCTTGCTTTTTATTATCGTTTTTAGCTGCTATGAAAGTTTCGTCTCCAAATTTAACACTATTGCTTACCAAGACAAGCCCGCATGGATGGGTAAGGTCGATTTTTCGGCATTAAAGATGAAGGTGATTGGTTCTATTATCGCCATTTCTTCCATTGAATTATTGAAAGTGTTCATAAATCTCAATAATTACGACGAACAAGAAATTCAATGGAAAGTCATTATATTTATTGCCTTTGTGATATCTGGCGTCTTGTTTGCTGTCATGGATCGCTTATCATCGCATCCTAATCGTGACTAAAGGCAAGCGTTTCGCTTGTAATAGCCATACATGGCTTGCTCTGCCTAACCCATAACGTAATAATCAATCACTCTGCTGATTTCGACACTGCAAAACTGGCAAAGCTAGCCAGTGCATTTTTTATTTTGGCAGTCACTTCATCGCATCCCTGAATATTATGACGCGACTCGATATAATCGGGGTTGTTATAGCTAAGCCATACTGTCCCCGCCGCATCCGCCCAGACCAATGCCTTTTGCGGCAAATCAATGGCTGCTGTTTGCTGACATTGCATCAACAATGTGCCAATTTTTGGATTGCCAAAAATAATCAATTCAGTCGGACG
This sequence comes from Gammaproteobacteria bacterium, assembly GCA_016765075.1. Classification (NCBI taxonomy): domain Bacteria; kingdom Pseudomonadati; phylum Pseudomonadota; class Gammaproteobacteria; species Gammaproteobacteria bacterium. The sequence continues at coordinate 117 of JAESQP010000144.1, read as the reverse complement.
CAGTTTTTTACCCAATTTCCACGCCGCTTCAGCGTGTTTCACTCGGGCAAATATTGTCATGCCTTTATCAAGTAGGATTCGCTCGAGACGATTCGCGGTTAACTCAACATCGTGCTG
>JAESQP010000143.1 GCA_016765075.1 Gammaproteobacteria bacterium | reverse complement strand
TTGGCCTGGATGACAAGGTGAATGCCGAAGGCAGACATGAGTGCAGGAAGCCCGAAGGGGTTTCAGTAGAGGGTGCCCCCGTGTCAAGCACGGGGCAGGCTCTGGGGCATAAATCACCAAGTGAATTATTTACACAGTTTTTAGCTAAAAATCAGACAACACAACACACTAACTCAACACATGCCGCCGCCATCGCCGAACTGGCCACATTACACCGTCACACACGCACCCAACTGAGTGATATGAACTACGATTTTAGCCCATTATTGCCAGCAGACAGTGAGTCTATTGCTTCACGCACACAAGCACTCAGCCTTTGGTGCCAAGGATTTCTTTTTGGCCTCAGCGTAAGCGGCCTAAAAACCCTCGACGCGCTTTCAGAATCCAGCCGTGAAATCGTTGAAGACTTTAGCGCCATTGCGCAACTTGCAGAACAATTTGAAGAAGGTGAAGACGAAGAGTCTGCCTATATGGAACTGGTCGAATACTTGCGTGTCGGCACCTTTACCCTGGCCGATGAAAATAATAAGCAGCCCAAAGATACCTTACATTGAAGGAGTCTCTGGCAAGCGTCATACCTTATGTCTAAAATATTCAGTTACGTGCCCCGAGGATACTTCTGCGTCACCTAAAACATTGCCGGCTGGTGCGTACCCTCGTAGTCCTTCTAGAATAAATCAGAGCCACTCTTTAATAGAGCACCCCTACTTATGACAAGCGAATTCAGTAAACGCCGCCAGCGACTACTTAAACAAATGGGTCCAAATAGCATGGCTATTTTGCCTACTGCGACGGAAAAAATTCGCAATCGTGACGTTCATTATCCATTTCGACCTGATAGTGATTTCTATTATTTGACAGGATTTAGCGAACCTGAATCTGTCATGGTGTTATTACGTGAAAAATCAAAATCGCTCTTCATATTATTTTGCCGGCAACGTGATCGCGCGCTCGAAATCTGGAACGGCCATCGTTATGGCCCTGAAGGTGCAATAGACCAATTTGGCGCTGACGAAGCCTATGACATTGACACCCTGCACGACAAGCTTGGTGAATGGATGGGGGGTATTGAGCGTATCTTTTATACCCTGGGTCAAGACCATGAATTTGATCAACTGCTGACGCAAAAAGCCGAAACCTTACGTAATCAATCACGCAGCGGTGCTAATGAACCCTCACAATTTATTTCGCTGGCGCATATTATTCATCAAATGCGTTTGGTTAAATCCAATGCTGAAATTAAGCTCATGCAACGGGCGGCCAACATTGCCTCTGAAGCACATATTCAAGCGATGCAGCAGTGCAAACCCGGCATGAATGAATATGAAATCAATGCTGAATTAACCCATTGTTTTATGAAACATGGCAGTCACTCACACGCCTACCCATCCATCGTTGCTGGCGGAAAAAATGCCTGCATATTGCACTACACCGAGAATAATTCAGTATTGAATGATGGCGATTTATTATTAATTGATGCTGGCGCTGAATACGCTAACTACGCCTCCGATATTACTCGCACCTTTCCAGTCAATGGCCGTTTTAGCGCAGAGCAGCGCGCATTGTATGACCTGGTATTAGACGCACAGCTTGCAGCGATTAAAAAAGTGCAACCTGGCGCGCGCTATAACGTGCACCATGACACCGCCGTGCGCGTGCTCACCAAAGGCCTCATCAAACTCGGTTTATTAAAAGGCGATTACAAACAATTGATCAAAGACAATGCCTATAAAGATTTTTATATGCACCGAACCGGCCATTGGTTAGGCATGGATGTACATGATGTGGGGCCTTACAAACAAGGCCAACAATGGCTAAAACTTCGCCCTGGTATGGTGCTGACAGTGGAGCCAGGCTTATACATATCAGCTGATTGTAAAAAAGTCGCCAAACGTTGGCGCGGCATTGGTATTCGTATTGAAGACGATATTGTTGTCACGCGCACAGGCAACAAAGTGTTGAGTGCTGGCGCACCCAAACATGCCGACAATATCGAAGCCATTATGCAGGCCGCTTAATGGTTAAGGAAAAATTCGATTACGACATTATTATTGTCGGCGGCGGCCTTGTCGGTGCCGGGCTTGCCTGCGCCTTGGGGGATCTTAAATCTAACGGCAATAAACTACGTATTGCCATTATCGAAGCCATTGCCTTTGGTGACGCGGCGCAACCTAGCTACGACGATCGTAATATCGCCTTATCACAAGCCAGCTATCGAATATTTAACACGCTTGATTTATGGCCCGACATTATTAAGGCGGCAACACCCATCGAATCTATCGCCATTAGCAATCGTGGTCATTTTGGTGCTGCACGACTCCGTGCCAAAGATCACGGTGTCGAAGCCCTCGGTTATGTCGCACAAACTCGCGCTATCGGCGCAGCCTTTAAACAGCGTCTACAAAACCTGGCTAACGTCGAACTCATCTGTCCCGCACGCATCACTGCCTTGGATATCACCGATGAACAGGCCAAGGTCACCATAGAGCAAGATAACAATCATAAAACATTCAGTTGCTCATTAGTCATCGGTGCAGACGGCGCGAAGTCTAAAACACGCGAACTATTAGGCATCGCTACGCAAAGGCACGATCACGGCCAAACCGCCATTGTTGCCAATATCACACCAGAAAAACCTCATCATAATACTGCCTATGAGCGTTTCACCGATAGCGGTCCATTAGCCCTGCTACCTATAAGCGAACAACGTTGTGCCTTGGTCTATACCGTATGGCATCACGAAGTTGAAGAGATTTTAAACCTTGGCGACGATGTATTTTTAAAACGTCTATCCGAACGTTTTGGTGATCGCTTGGGCAAACTAATTAAAACAGGCAAACGCAGCTCTTACCCCTTGGCCTTAACCAAGGCAGAGAAAACCCTCGCTAAACGTGCCGTATTAATCGGTAACGCCGCACACAGTTTGCACCCCGTTGCGGGGCAAGGTTTTAATTTAGGCGTTAGAGACATTGCTGTGCTCGCTGAAACAATTAATGATGCCTTAGCTAAAAATATTGATATTGGCAATGAAACAAGTTTACAAACATTTCAACAATGGCGACAAAGCGATCAACAACGCGTTATCGGCTTCACCGAAACACTGGTTAGTGTTTTTAGCAATCCACTGACATCAGTCAAGCTATTGCGTAATATCGGTTTAGTCGGCGTCGATCTACTGCCACCTGTCAAAAAATTACTCGCACGGCAAACCATGGGCATTGCAGGCAAACAACCTCGACTTGCACGCGGCATACCATTGAGGAGCCGCTGACTTATTCATGAACTCGTATCTTATGCCTGAAATACCCAGCTCCTACGTTGCACCCCAAGGGCACTTCCTGCGGGGCGCAAATCTTGACAATAGCTCCACTATTGCCTGCAATTTGCGCCTTGAATCTGAATATTTCAGGCACAATCTACTTCGTCCAGAATAAGCCAGAGGCTCCTTAAATTAACCATGCAACACGACTACGACATGATTATTGTAGGCGCCAATATTGTTGGCTCAACACTAGCTTGCGCCTTAGCTGATAGCAGCTTAAAACTGCTCGTTATTGATGGCTTTAAACCCGAACCGGATTGGCCCAATAATTCCTATGACGATACTCATGACCTAAGAGTTTCCGCACTCACCAGCACATCCAGCGAACTATTTGAGAAACTTGGTATCTGGCAAAACCTAATCAAAGACCGGCCTAGCCCGTTTCGGGCACTACACGTATGGAATGAAGACGCCAATAATAAACTCAGCTTTGATAGTGCTGACACAGGCGAAGCCTACCTCGGTCATATCGTCGAAAACCGTCGTGTCCAACAAGCGCTGCATCAAGCACTGGCTTATCGACGTTCAGTAGAATTAAAGCTGGGTATATCACTAGCAACACTCACCATAGAAAAAGACAAAGCAACCATCACCACTAGTGACAAAAAAACCATTACAACAAAACTTATTGTTGGTGCCGATGGTGCACGCAGCAAAGTACGTGACCTTAGCAATATCAGCACAAACAGCTGGAGCTACCAACAACAAGCTATCATCGCCAATGTCAAAACCGAAAAGTCACATCAACAATGTGGCTGGCAACGTTTTTTAGCCACTGGGCCACTGGCCTTGCTGCCTTTAGCCGATGGTCGTTGCAGTATCGTCTGGTCAGCGCAAGATGCTTACGCCAATGAACTTATGGCAATGGATAAAGAAACCTTTGCGTCAGAAATGACCACTGCCTTGCAAAATGAACTCGGCCAAATTACGCTAGACAGCGAACGTGCCGCGTTTCCACTTAAAGCACAACACGCCAACAATTACGTCGCACCACGCATTGCCTTGATCGGCGATGCTGCCCACAGCATCCACCCCTTGGCTGGACAAGGCGTCAACCTAGGTCTGCTCGATGCCGCTTGTCTTGCTGAAATTATTAACACCGCGTTGGAAAACAAACGTGACATCGGCCGTGAACAAACACTAAAGAAGTATCAACGCGCCCGCAAAACCAGCAACCTCGCCATGCTCACCGCCACCGATGGGCTCAACAAACTTTTCAGCAATAACAACGATCTGCTTAACTGGGCGAGAAACACTGGCTTCGCCACAGTCAATGCCATGCCAAAAACTACGTCATTATTTATGCGCTTGGCAGCGGGCAAATAAAGAAGAAAACCTATGCAAACCAAATCGTTCTATTTCAGTCATTTGGCCTTGGCTACAGCCACGATTTTTCTGTTTGCGGCTTGTGACTCTGAAACGCCGAGCTAATACCTAAATAGGTATACTGTCCTTGGAATTGGGGAATTCCCATAAATAGGTATACTGTCCCGAATGGCACAGCTTATCTTGATGGTGATTTTTATATTCGCACTGATCCAGCGTGTATAAAATTATCAGCTAAAGAAGCAAATGAATATATTAGAGTTAATTTTAAATAAAGCTAACGCCTAGCATCAGCGGCAGTTCTAATAACATTAGAAATTTTATAAATCGTAGAAATGACAAAGGCCCCTTTCGGAGCCTTAGACTCAGCACCAGCGCGACTTGTCATCGTCATCGCCAGGCCGGCTACACTGGGCGGACCTTTGCGTAGTCTCGAATGCCTGA
>JAESQP010000142.1 GCA_016765075.1 Gammaproteobacteria bacterium | reverse complement strand
GGGCAGAAAAAGCCAAACCAATATTTTTAGCAGGCTTAGCGAAATAATGCAAAGAAACATAACAAGAACATCAAGATCGTTCGCTATCACTCACTGGGACGCGCAAAAAGCACGCGCCCCTTATGTAAAACGTTATGTGAAAAAATGATCACTTAGGAAGTCTGAAAAATGAATAAAGGAACACGATTTTATAAATGTGACTTTCAAGTTCATTCGCCACGAGATATTAATTGGAATGGCGATCGAGCAATAACTGATGACGAGAGAAAGTCTTATGCTGAAGAATTCGTAAAAAAATGCAGAGAACTTGATTTAAATGCTATCGCGATTACCGATCATCATGACTTTGCATTTTATCCATATATTAAAAATGCAGCGTCTTCAGAATCAACTGATGATGGAAATGCCATCCCAAAAGAAAATCAATTAGTTGTATTTCCCGGGCTAGAGTTAACATTTTCAACACCAGCATCCTGTCAAGGGATTTTAATACTTGATGCAGAATTCCCCCAAGAATTATTCGGCTTAGTCTTGAGCACAATTGGCGTTGTTCCTAAGCCTAGCAATGAAGCAACAACAGAAGAAACGACCCCGATACCTACAGCAATAATAAGTAGCCTAACTGACTTTTATAAAAAGTTTGACGCAATTGATTCATTGAAAGGTAAATATATTTTACTCCCAAATGTTTCTGATGGTGGTCATGGCTCAATACTACGTAGAGGGTTTTACGAGCATTATATTAAAATGCCATGTGTTGGGGGCTACGTAGATGGTGATATATCACAAAGAGAAGGACATCAAAACATAATAAACGGAAAAGATCGTAATTATGGATTTAAATCTATTTCTGTAATACAGACATCTGATAATAGGCATAGAGATTTTTCAAAATTAGGCCAAAATGTTTCATGGATAAAGTGGGCTGAACCAACATCAGAGGCGTTGAGACAAGCTTTTTTAGCAAAAGAATCTAGGCTTTCGCAGTCATTACCAGAAACCCCTCAAATTTACATAACAAAAATTGATGTTACAAACTCTAAGTTCTTAGGGTCGTTTTCACTTGAGTTCAATCAACAATATAACGCCTTCATAGGTGGCCGAGGAACCGGGAAATCATCAATTTTGGAGTATTTAAGATGGGGACTATGCGACCTTGGAGAACAGGATAGCATTTCATCAAATCAGTCTGAAGTTGATAGAAGACGGCAGTCTTTGATAGAAAAAACATTAATTCCGTTTAATGGCGATGTACGTGTTACGTTTAGTTTAAACGGAATTCAACATGTAGTAAAAAGGAATTCTGTATCGAAAGAAACATTGCTTAAAATTGGAGATGGTGACTTTGAAGCGGTGAGAGAAGAAGAAATCCGAAGAATATTGCCTATTCAAGCATATAGTCAAAAACAGCTTAGTAGTGTAGGTGTTCGAACAGATGAACTTAAACGATTCATTCAGCTACCTATTGCAAACCAACTAAGTAATTTAAAATTCAAAGCATCGGATATAGCAAAAGAAATAAATAGCACTTATAACGATTTTGTTAGAAAACGTGAGGTTCAAAATGAGATTGATCAATTCAATCTAGAAATTAAGTCACTTAACGAACAGGTAGAGAGTTTACGAAAAACTCTTTCTGGTATAACTGGAGAGCATCAATCTATAATATCTAAAAAGCAAAAATATTCATTAGAAAGCGGAATAATAAATAAATCTCAACAAGAATTTATAACAGTAAGAAATAGTATTGATGAGTTAAGCAATTCTATAAATAAATATCCTGAGCAACATACAATTACTGAGCAGTTTGAAAATAAGGAATTATTTGTAAAAATTGAAGAAGAAAGAGTAAAGGAATTTGATAATTTAAAGGAGATTGTTTCTCAATTAAAGGCCGCTGTTAACCCTGAAAAACAAACCGAATATATTTCTCTAATAAAACAATGGGATGAATTAAATGGTAGGTTCAATACTGATTATGAAGCGGCTAAAGCCACTACTTCTTCAAATCAAATGCAATTGCAGGAAATAACTAGGATCGAACAAAGATTGCAGGAATTATCGGATTCACTAAACGAGCGTAATGCGGTATTGAAAGAGCTAGGAAGTCCAGAGGTAGAGTTTGACGAGCTAAGAGCTGAATGGTTCAATTTGCACCAGTCAAAAGTGGATTTACTAAATGTACAAGCTGAAGAATTTGCTATTTTATCTAAAGGATTAATTAAAGCGGAAATAACTAAAAGCATTGATGTGGTAAAAATAAAAAACCAAATTGCCAGAGCCTTACAAGGCACAAGAATACAAGAAGTAAAGATTCAGTCTATTTGCGACCATATAATTGAAAGTGAAAATCCATTAGAGAGCTATAAAGAAATTGTAAATGAATTAAAACTATTGGCAGAGCAAAAAACATCAGAGGATAAAAAAGTAGAGATACCTGACACTGGTCTACTTTCAGAATGTGGTTTTAATGATGGAAACAAAACAAGAATAATTCAAATATTAACCCCAAATAATTGGTTGGATATCGCAACAACAGAAATTGAATTTAATCCTGAGTTTAAATACACGACAAACAAGGAAATGGGAGATCAAATACTTTTTTCAGAAGCATCAGCTGGGCAGCAAGCGACCGCATTATTAACCGTGCTATTAAATCAGCCCGGCGCACCCTTACTAATCGACCAGCCAGAAGATGACATTGACAATAGAGCCATTGAAGAAATAATTAACAATATATGGGATGCAAAGAAAAACAGGCAACTAATATTCACAAGTCATAATGCCAATCTAGTCGTAAATGGTGATGCGGAGCTTGTTGTTTGTTGTGATTATAAAGAATCTGGCAGCCAAACTCGTGGCGCAATCGTAACTGAAGGTTCAATAGATTCGCCTGAAGTAAAAGATCAAATTACTTCGGTAATGGAGGGTGGAGAAAAAGCCTTTAGGCTTCGGAAAGAAAAATATGGCTTTTAGTTATCGAATGAATCACATAACAAATAGCTCCAGCGGACAATTTAAAGCGGCACTTGTTTTGCTTACGCAAAATCGCGCCACTTTAAATTGCCGCTGAGCAAAGCGTTATAAATTCAAAATATGATGGAAAGTATAGGGGTAGCTCAGTGCTTTAAACTGTGTGAATTCAGGATACCTAGGATCTTCTAGGATGGACACGTGTCCTCTTCAGGACCATTTTATATTTGGACAAGCCTACTCCTGGTAAAAATAACCATACAACGTTATGATTCTATAAGGTTCATTGGTTTTATGAATCTTGGTTTTTCAACGTGCACCAAAAATATAAATAAATGCAGGAGAACAATGATGAATATTGCTAATCTGGCAACTGAAATATTTATGAAAAAAATGGGTGCATCAGGTAGTTCAGGTGATATTACCTCTGCATTGACGAGCCTTTTAGGTGGTAATAGTGGAGGCGGTGATAGTGATATTGATATCATGGGATTGGTATCAAAATTTCAATCAAAAGGTCTGGGTGGAGTAGTCTCTTCATGGCTTGGAGACGGTGACAATGATGGCATTTCCACAGATCAGGTGACTAATATGCTCGGTGAATCTAATATCTCTGAGTTTGCATCCAAAATTGGCGTGGATCCCAGTACTGCACTGAATGGTCTAAAAGATACCATTCCAGACATGATCGATCAATCTAGTAGCGGTGGCTCACTGCTAGATAGTGTTGGTGGATTGGGTGGCGTATTGAATATGGCTAAAAAACTCTTCTGATTAATATTGAACTGAACTTGATCTGACCATACAAGCTTGCAAAAAACCGATAACTGTCATATCAAGTAAGCTGTGCTGTCTAACTACGCTAGTACAATTCAATCGGCTGCTACGGCCATCCCTTGTTGCGAACGCTATGTTTCTTACAGGTGTTGTTAATAGGGGTTATAAATGAGCTTGCTTGTCTTTTTCGATTAAAGCGTAAGCTGAATGGTTATGAATTGACTCGAAGTTTTCTGAGGCAACGGTATAGGCTAGCACACGATCATCTTCGTTAAGGCGCATGGCAATATCGCGTACTATGTCTTCAACAAATTTCGGGTTGTCATAGGCGCGCTCAGTTACATATTTTTCGTCGGGGCGTTTAAGTAAACCATAGAGCTCGCACGATGCTTCAGACTCAACATAATCAATGAGTTCTTCAATCCAGATAAAACCACCAGCTTTAACATTAACCGTCACATGTGACCGTTGATTATGCGCGCCATAGTCAGAGATTTTTTTTGAACATGGACACAGGCTAGTCACCGGCACGACAACTTCGACCCATAATTCAGTTTTCCCTTGATTGCTTGATCCGGTAAATTTTATTTCGTAATCAAGCAGGCTTTTTACGCCGGAGACAGGGGCGGTTTTTTCAACGAAGTAGGGAAAACGCATTTCAACATGACCTGATTCAGCATCAAGACGCTCGGTCATTTCACTGATGATGTCACGGAATGAGGCCACAGAAATTTCACGTTCATGTTCATTTAATACTTCAACAAAACGTGACATATGCGTGCCTTTAAAATTATGCGGTAAGTGCACGTACATATTAAAATTTGCCACGACATGTTGTTCTCCACCGGTACGGTCTTGAATACGTACAGGATGGCGAATGTCTTTTATTCCTACTTTATTGATGTCGATGCGTCGTGTATCAGGCGTGGCCTGGACATCAGCGATAGGGTCTGCGCTGCTGCTTTCTGTGTCGAGGACCATGTTAGGGCTTCCTGTTAGCATAATTTAAGGGAGGGATACTTGAGTGATACGCCAGGTTTTAGCTGACAGAACTTTAGTCTTGGCTTTGACACTATTATAGGCCATAAATTCCGTGATTTGCTTGTCAATTCCGTCACGATCAAGGCCATATTGTTGTAACAGTTGCGTTTGAGTGCCGTGTTCGACAAAATAATCTGGTAAGCCAATATTGAGTATATGGGGCGTCAAATGGTGAGATGCAAGGGTTTCATTGACACCACTACCAGCACCGCCGGCAATAACGTTTTCTTCAATAGTGACGATGGTGTGATGTTGCAGGGCGAGTTCAACGATCAGTGTTTCATCGAGTGGTTTAATAAAGCGCATATTAACAACGGTTGCATCGAGCCCTTCAGCAACGTCCAGCACTGTGTCGAGCAGGGTGCCAAATGAAAGGATAACAATGCCTTTACCTTGGCGCCGTACTTCGGCTTTGCCAATAGGTAATGCTTGCATTTCGGTTTGTATTTCTACACCGATGCCACTACCACGTGGGTAGCGTACGCTAGCAGGGCCGTCATGCTGAAAACCGGTGTAGAGCATTTGTCGACACTCGTTTTCATCAGCGGGCGCCATTATCATCATATTAGGCACACAACGTAGGAAGCTGATATCCAGGTTGCCAGTATGTGTTGCGCCATCGGCACCGACTAAACCGGCACGGTCAATGGCAAACAAGACGGGTAGGTTTTGTAGCGCGACATCGTGTACCAGTTGATCATAGGCTCGTTGTAAAAATGAAGAATAAATGGCAACAACGGGTTTTAAACCATCACATGCCATGCCGGCAGCCATGGTAACGCTGTGTTGTTCGGCGATACCGACATCAAAATAGCGTTTTTCAAAGCGCTTTGCGAATTCAACCAAGCCAGAGCCACTGCACATGGCAGGAGTAATAGCGATGAGTCGCTGATCTTGCTCCGCCATATCGCAAACCCAGTCACTAAAGACATCGGTAAACGATTTTTTCTTTACGCCACTGTTGGCAGTACTTGACTTGCCGGTATTGCGGTCAAAGGGTGAAACACCGTGATAACTGGTGGGGTTTTTTTCGGCGAGCTCAAAGCCTTTACCTTTTTGTGTGACGACGTGTAAAAACTGAGGCCCTTTCATTGTACGCATATTCTTTAATGTGCGGACCAGCACATCAAGGTCATGGCCATCGATGGGGCCAATATAGTTAAAACCCAGCTCTTCGAATAACGTACCGGGAATCACCATGCCTTTAAAGTGTTCCTCAGCGCGACGCGCTAATTCCCATACCGGTGGTACACGACCTAACAATTTTTTACTTCCCTCTTTCGCGCTTGAGTAAAGTTTCCCCGAGAGGATGCGTGCCAGATGGTTTGACATACCGCCGACATTGGCTGAGATCGACATCTCGTTGTCATTGAGAATAACAAGAAGGTTAGTGTCAAGGTCGCCCGCGTGATTTAGCGCTTCAAAAGCCATGCCTGCGGTCATTGCGCCATCACCAATAACGGCGACAGTTTTTCTGCCTTGTTGTTCGTGTTGTGCGGCAATGGCCATACCTACGGCGGCACTGATTGAGGTGCTCGAATGACCCACACCAAAGGTGTCGTAATCGCTCTCGCTACGCTTGGGAAAGCCAGAAAGACCACCATGTTGGCGCATGCTGGACATACGTTCACGGCGACCAGTAAGAATCTTATGAGGATAGCTCTGATGGCCGGTATCCCATACCAGGCGATCAAAGGGTGTGTTATAGACATAGTGCAGTGCGACGGTTAGCTCGACAGTGCCTAGACCTGCGGCGAAATGGCCGCCCGTTGCGGCAACAGAATCGATTAAGAAGTTTCTTAGTTCATCGGCAAGTTGGGGTAGTTCCGCACGCGTGAACTGGCGTAAATCTTCAGGTTTATTAACGCTTTCAAGGAGTGGGTAAGCGGCGGAATTGGGTGAGCGATCTGACATATTACTGCTTGATAGAACCTGATGTCGGCATGTTGTATTGTCGCTATTATAGCACCCCTTAATGTTAACAGGCTCCGGTCAGTGGCAGCGTTGCACGATATAGCTAGAAAGCCAGCGTAATGGATCAACACTGTCGCCTAATGGCGCTAATGCGTCAAGAGCCTGGTTGTGCATTTGTTGGGCCATGTCTCGAGCACCCTTGAGACCCAATAACGATGGGTAGGTTGGCTTATCTTGCTCTTGATCAGAACCCTGGGGCTTGCCAAGGGTTTCAGTGTCTGACTCAATATCGAGCAGGTCGTCACGTATTTGAAAGGCTAGCCCAATACATTGGGCATATTTTTTCAGTTGCGTCATGGTTGTTTCATCACAATTCGCAGCGAGAGCACCAACGACAACACTGGCCTCAATTAAGGCGCCAGTTTTGAGTCGATGCATTTGTTCTAATTGCTCGATGGTGAGGTGTTTACCTACTGCGGCTAGATCTATGGCTTGGCCGCCAGCCATTCCGGTAGAACCTGAGGCGCTGGAAAGGGCCGCGATCATTTTAAGGCGTGACAGTGCTTGCTCATTATTCAGCGTGCTCTCGGGGTGTAAGTTGCCATGGGATAAGATTTCGATTGCAAAGCATTGTAGGGCATCGCCAGCCAGTAGTGCCATGGCATCGCCATAGACTTTATGGCAGGTTGGGCGGCCACGACGCAGATCATCATCGTCCATTACCGGTAAATCATCGTGTACAAGCGAATAGCAGTGAATTAGCTCTACTGCGCAGGCAGCGGCATCGACCTCTACCAAGTCAGCGCCTAGGCACTGGGCAGTGGTATAGACTAAAATGGGGCGAATACGCTTACCGCCGCCAAGTACAGCGTAGTGCATGGCATCATGCAGTTGTGTTGGAGTGAGTTTTGTTGAAGGTAGGAACTGGGTCAGGGCAGCATCAACGCGTTCTTGATAGCGGCGCATTAGCTCATTAAGTTGTTTCAGCGTTATTGTCCTCGTCGCTATCGGAAAATGCTTCAAGTACGTTATCACCATTTTTTTCAACGAGTTGTTGCACGCGTTGTTCTGCTTTTTTGAGTGACTCCTGACAGCTACGCGTTAGCTTGATTCCGCGCTCAAATAGTTCGAGCGACTGCTCAAGGCTGGTATCACCTTGTTCCATTTGCTCAACTAGAGTCTCTAGTTCGTTAAGCGAGTGCTCAAAATCAGGGCTTATGGATTTCTTACGTGGCAAACTGGGTGTTCCTCCGTTATTATTGCGGCCGTGCTTACGGTAGCGTAAGCCATCGCGTTGGTCAATGTACCCTCTCAAGGGAGGTATAAACCTAGGCTTAGGATGCCGTATTCTTGGTTTGAGTGCTAGTCTTGTTAGGCCAAGGCAGCAAGCGCGTACAATCTTAAAATGTGGAGAGGTGGCCGAGTGGCTGAAGGCGCACGCCTGGAAAGCGTGTATACGTTAATCCGTATCGAGGGTTCGAATCCCTCTCTCTCCGCCATTCTTTACTAAAGGGGTTTTTGCCCTTTTAATAAAGAATGGACAGATGGTTATTCTAATCCTCGATGAAATATTGGGCTGGGTTCGACCAATACGCGGTAGCGTATTGGAACGTCGAAGCGTAGCGAGTAATCCCTCCCTCTTCGTCAGCTCATTATTTTAAAGAGCCTGGCAAGTACATTGACATGACAATCGAAACTCAATGGCAAGACGCCGTGCAGAACTCTGTGGCGTGAATTTGGTCATTATATGCGTGAGTACGTGGTACTGACTACAGAACAGGGTTAAACAGATGCGTATTTTTTTGAAGTTTACACTGGTCTCATGGACGCTTTTTTGCTTGTCCATAGCGGTGGCGGCTGACCAACCACTACTCAAGGTGCATCAGCGAGTGCTTAATGCCTATCCGGGTGTGAAGCATATTGGCACACAAGACGTTGAGCAGATGTTGCAAACAGACCCTGATAGTATTATTTTTTTTGATGTGCGTGAGCAAAAAGAATACATTGTAAGCCATATCAAAGGCGCTATTTACGTATCTCCAAAGATTAAACAAAAAGATTTTTTGCAATTATATGGTGATACCGTCGGCGGAAAAACAGTAGTGTTCTATTGCTCTGTTGGCTATCGTTCATCGAAACTCAGCAAACGGGTACAAGGCGCACTCCATGCAAAAGGCGCAATACAGACCTATAATATGCAAGGCGGAATTTTTGCCTGGCACAATGAGTTGCGGCCACTTGAAAATGCACAAAGCGAGACACAAGTAATTCATCCCTATAATCGTCGTTGGGGTAAGTTTGTTGATAGAAAGTCATTAACTCGTTATTCACTGCACTAAATTTACAATATTAAGGAGCACAATTCTATGCGTTATATTTTTTTTCTTATATCAATTGTATTGATACCCGCAGCTTGTACTGTAGATCAGTCAGATACAGCGTCTTCTAATGGCAGCGCAACGACGTTTACCCAACCAAATGAGGCGAGTGAGTGGCGTGTGCAGCACGTCAAAGCGCCTGCAGCGCAACGCTTGATCACAGATCAGCCGAATATTATTGTGCTCGATGTGAGAACGTCAAAAGAATATAGTGCAGGGCATATTTCTGACAGCAAAAATATCGATTTTTACCAAGAAGATTTTGCTGATAAATTGTCTCAACTTGATAAATCGGCAGTGTATTTATTGCATTGCAAATCAGGCGGGCGCAGCTCAAAAGCGCTTAAGGTGATGGAGGATTTGGGTTTCGAAAATGTTTATCATCTTGATGGTGGGTTTGATGCCTGGAAAGAGGCAGGCTTAGCTGCTGCTGCCTGAATCTAAGAGCTTATCATTATTATGTCTATAAGGAGTTGTTAGATGCAAAAGCAGTTAACCTCAATTTTTTCTCTATTTTTTTTATGTATTTCAAGTGTGGCAATGGCGGATCATGTCAGCGACGATAAGGTAGATGACATCCTTTTGACCAAGGGTCATGCGCGTATGATTGTTTTTGTTAGTGGTAGCAGTATTGAAATAGAGTTCTATACACCAACCATTAACATGCTAAATTTTGAAGGTATGCCAAGCAATGAATTTCAGCAAGCAGAATTTGATGAGGCCGTCGCTTGGCTTGCGGAAGTAGATAATGTATTGACTTTGGCCGATGTAGCGAAATGCACGGCAGTCGTTGCAGAAGTGAACTCTTCAATTGTTGATAGCAAAGCCAAAGTGGATAACACAAAGCATGTTGAGTTTGACGCTTATTATGTACTGCAATGCCAAGAGCTATCAGAACTTGATGACATCACTGTCAATTTATTTGCGAAGTATCCTGCGGTTAAAGAAATTTTCACCAAGAAACAAGGGATAGGTAAAATGAAACGCGGAAAACTAAGCTCAACTAATAGCAGCATTAGTTTGTAATAAGGCATTTCAAAATCGCAGCCTGCTGTGTATGAAATAAATATTTTTTAGGGTGAAGACGTCTTGGGTGAACGTTCCCAGCTAAAAACGATTATCTTACTTAATGCCTTCTACCGCAAATGTAAGTTCAAGAGTGTCTCCGATAGCTGGGCTACCATAGGTTATGCCAAAATCTGCACGGCTAATGGTTGCTGATGCATCGAAGCCGCAGACTTCTTTTTTGTTAAAGGGATGGATGCCACAGCTAATTTTGCTGACATCTAAGGTTACAGCCTTCGTTGTGCCGGCAATGGTTAGTTCACCTTCAACCGTTGCGGTATCACCGTCGATAGTGACCTTGGTTGATTCATAAACTATTTCAGAGAATTCGACTGCGTTAAGAAAATCAGGCGAACGTAGATGGTCGTCACGTTTTTTAAAGCCTGTGTCAATAGATTCAGCATCGATAACAATGTTAACGGAACCCGTTTTAGCTTCTTGATCGATAACAATACTGCCTTGCGTTTTATTAAAACGGCCTTGCATAGTGGAAAAACCAAGATGGCTCACTGCGAAATAGGGGTAGGTATGAGTTGGATCGATGGTATAGGTGACTGGTGCTGCGATAGAGGCAAAGGGTAGGGCGATCGCGCTACTAATAAGTAGTGGTTTTAACATGATGGGTTCCTTAAATTGGTATGGGCCCGGCAATTTGTTCGGTGAGGAAAACAGCAATAATTGCAGGGATTAAAATAAGTGTAGCAAGTTTTATAACCCGCATCATACCGAGTTTATAGCGCCACTCAAACAGCATGGCGATTAAGGGAATACTGGCCAGTACAATTAACACATACCACGGTACTTTGGCGTATACAACAGAAGCAATGCCGATAAGCGCACACAATACGGCAACAGGGAAATAAAATCCTGCGCCATGGTCAGCACGTCTGGCAAGACCATACAATGTGATGGCAGCAGTGCTTGCACCAACCGCGATAGCTAATTCGCCCAGCAATGATGAAGCGCCAATTAACGCACACAGGCCTGTAGCAATTGCCAGTATGGTTGCAGAAACACTGGTGGCGATATCTTCATCACGCATTTGGTGAAATGCGAAAGTTAGCCACAAGGCATAGATGCCAGTTGAGGTGGCGAGAATGATTTGTTGCCAGATATCGATACGTATGAGTTTTGGCCATATAAGCCAGCCAACGGCCGCGATGGTAAGAATGATGAGGACGTGTTGTAGGGTGTTAGCAGAAAAGAATCGTCGTGCGATTAATCCTGTTATGACAGCGCAGGCCCCTAAAATAACCAGTTTTCGAGAGCTGCTAAGCGGGCTTAACCTGCCATCAAGGATTAGCCAGGCTGCGAAAAAATAAGCCACAGCAAAAACGAGTGTTGACCACCAAGAAAAGCGTTTGGGCAGAATTGCGCCAGCAATCAGTGCAATAACAAAAGGCACTATTGCGGCCTCTATCGCGGGGTGGTTCAGTAGTTCGTTTTGAAGTAATGCTTGCATCAAGGGTCTATTTTAATTTGTTGTTAGTGTACTGATTATGGTGCTAATAATAAACTGGTTAGGTGTAATATTTTGTTTCGTACTTTAGAATAATCTTTGTGCTAGCGCATTATCCTTTATTTTTCAATAAAAAAGCTCCTGATATGACTCATATCAGGAGCTTGGTTTGTCCAGTGGTTGACTAAAAAAATTAACCCTTAGTTTTTCACTCTTAGTAACATATTTTCGATGTCGCCACGGCCAGCCTCAGGGTCGGCATCGGGCTTATTCATCAATACCGTAATGCCACCGCGCATTGCCGAGCTCATATTGTGATCGACAATAGCGTTGTTAGTAGAACGACCAGTGGGTGAAACGATATCGTAGCTGGCTGAACCTGATACTGGCACTAAATGTGTTTGCATATCGTAGAGAATATTTTTAGGGCTACCGTTAATGTAAACACGATCCCATATACCAGCTATCGGATGCATACTTGCAACGTTGTTGATGTTGGCATTGACGTAATGGATACGAACCAACTCACCAGGCTTTGATTGCAAGACCAGCTTTGAGTCTGAGTCATGTACAGGACTGTAGTGGAAGGCTTTACCATTGATCAGTGTTTTTGACCAGCCAGTGTTCTCCATCATACCGTCGATATTAAGCGGATCTGGCCAAAACTGCGATTGAACAATGAAATATTCACGATCAGGTTTTGGAAAGTCTTTGGTAAAGCCTTCTTTAGGATCAACCATAATAACGCCGAACATGCCACGTGATATGTGCATTGGCATTGGGCTGGCACCACAGTGATAGAGGAATAGACCGGCATAGTTCGCTTCGAAGGTAAATTTTTTGGTTTCACCTGGGTTAACGGCACTGAACTCATCAAGGACATCGACGATAGCAGCATGGAAGTCCATAGAATGAGCGAAAGCATTTGTTTTCGGGTTGATGAGAGTGAACTCAACAATATCACCCTCAGTCACGCGAACGGTAGGCCCTGGCATGGTGCCATTAAAGGTCATAGCGGCGTATTTAATTTTTCCAGCATTATCGATTTCAATCTCATTCTCCATTGCAGTCATCGTGATCTGATGGGTTCGCTTACCCTCTTTTTCAATCACCTTATGGCTGTAATGCGGATCGGATTGATGTTCTGGGCTTGCTTGTATTCGAGGCGAGTAAGATAAAAAAAATGCAATTGACATAAGTAATAGCATTGTTGTTATTGCCATCATCGTTGATAGCTGATTTGTACGTATAGTCGGCATAGTGATTGCTCCTTTAGCAGCGTAAATACATAAGATGCATATAATATACATGTATAAGTTTGCTAGCATTTAAAATCAAAGTCAAGGTGTGAATACAATTTCGACTTGGAAACATATATAGTGTTAATTCAGATCTTGGAGACTGGTTTACTGGTGCCACTGCAATGCAACTAACCCAATACACTGATTATTCGCTGCGTGTCCTTATTTATCTGGGGATACATCGTGGTCGACTTTCTACCATTACTGAGATATCAGAGAGCTATCAAATATCTCGTAATCATTTAGTGAAAGTTGTACACCAACTTGGAGCGCAAGGGCTAATTGATACAGTGAGAGGCAAAGGTGGTGGCATTCGTCTCGCGAGCTCACCTGATGAGATCAATATTGGTGATGTAGTAAGACGTTTTGAGAACCTAGCATTAGTAGAGTGTTTCTCTGCCAACGATAGCTGTGTAATTAGTCCTTCATGCCGTTTGCGTAGTGTGTTACAAGAAGCAATGCGTGGTTTTATGGATGTGTTAGATCATTACACACTGAAAGATTTGCTTGCCAATCAGAAAAAAATGAAAGACTTATTGAAGGTGGTGAGTTAGCTGAGCCAGCAGTTTTTCCATTAAGGATTGTGATGCCGAATAGTGTTCTTGGGTGCTTGTAATTGTTGTGGCATCTTGAATAAACTGGCCAGTAACCAATTCATGCGCGCAGGCGGTAACAATATTATTAACGCTGGATGGCGTCATTTCTAAATGAAATTGTAATGCCAGAACATGGTCGTTAAAACTGAAGGCCTGATTTTGACACGCTTCACTCGATAGTAATTGTATCGCTCCCCTAGGCAAGTCAAATGTATCACCATGCCAGTGCAGCGCGGTAAAGCGTTCGGGTAGATGCTTATCAAAAATGCTAGTGCTATCCGTTTTCTTTAGGTCAAACCAGCCAATTTCTTTTTGTGCATTGGCATAGACCTTGGCGCCTAAAGCGTCGGCAATAAACTGTGAGCCGAGGCAAATGCCGAGTACGGGTTTCTTATCCACGATGGCTTGTTTGATAAATTTTCGTTCCCGTTTTAGCCATGGATACTGCTGGTCATCATAAATACCCATTGGGCCACCCATAATAATGAGCGCATCAAATTCATTTTGTTGTGGCAGGTGGCTATCCTGATAAAAATGAGTCGTGCTGACTTGATGCGTAGTCTGCTCAAGCCAATTACCTATATGGGCTAGACCTTCAAAGGCAATATGTTGCAGGGTATGAATACGCATAATGGCTGAACTCTACTATGTAGAGGTTACGGTAGATCCCTAGGAGCCTGTCCGAGAATAGGAACCGTAGCGAGGGGAAGCCATTTTGAGTCAGATTTTTCGATTGAATGAGGCGAATATTGGGTATATTTAACGAATTTAATCGGGTAATCTGGCCAAAATGGCTTTCCCGCAGTAGGTTCTCTGTTCTCGGACAGGCTCCTAGCCACCGTAACGCCAACGTGTTCCATCTTTAGTATCTTCAAGCTCAATATTCGCCGCCGTAAGCTGATTGCGAATTTCATCGGCACGAGCATAATTTTTTGCTAATTTTTCTCTGTCACGTTCTGCCAGCAAGTTATTGATGGTTGTTTCATCTAGGCCACTATTAACGTTAGTGCTTTTAAAGTAGGCATCTGCATCACGTTGCAGTAACCCTAGTAGACAGCCACTGTTAATAATACGTGCCTTAAGTTTAGCCTGTTCGTCAGGGTCGATCGATTTGTTTAGCTGATGTGCGCACTCATGCAGCGCACTAATGGCTAGGGGTGTATTAAGGTCATCTTCCAGTGCGTTTTGTACGTTGGCATCAATTACATCAGTGTCTGCTGCGCTTTGTTGGCAAGTACGTAAGGCTTGGTAAATCGAATCAAGTCGATTGCGTGCCTGAGTAATTAAATCCTCTGACCAATTTAATGGTGAGCGGTAATGTGTTGAAAGTAGTGCAAGACGAAGCACTTCACCATCATGGTTTTTTAGCAAGGCATGAACTTGGCGCACATTACCGGTCGACTTCGACATTTTTTCTTCATCGATGGTGACATAGCCATTGTGTACCCAGTAACGCACATATTGCTCGTTATCGGCACAGCAACTGCCTTGGGCTAATTCGTTTTCATGATGAGGGAAGGTTAAGTCTTGACCGCCACCATGAATATCAATGGTGCCACCAAGGTGTTTACGGATCATGGCCGAGCATTCGATATGCCAGCCGGGTCGGCCACGCCCCCAGGGACTATCCCAACCCGGAATATCATCATCGGAGGGTTTCCACATAACGAAATCAGCCGGGTGTTTTTTATAAGGTGCAACTTCAATACGTGCGCCGACAATCATGTCATCTAATGAGCGTTTCGATAATTGTCCATAACTTTTATTAGAGGGAATATGAAACAGCACATGGCCTTCGGCCTCATAGGCATGACCGCGTTCAATCAATGATTTAATCATAGCGATCATTTCATCGATATTATCAGTCGCTAGTGGTTCTAATGTGGGTTTTTCATTGTAAAGCGCTGTTAAGTCATCGTGATAGGTATCAGTAAAACGTTTTGCTAACGTGGCAATGTTTTCGCCATTTTCTTTTGCCGCAGCAATAATTTTGTCATCGATATCAGTGATATTGCGTGCGTAAATGACGTGTTTATAATGTTGTTTTAAAACACGGTTAAGCACATCAAACACCACAGCAGGGCGCGCATTGCCAATGTGAATATAATTATAGACTGTGGGTCCGCAGACATACATGGTGACACGGTCGGGATCCAACGGTTGAAAGGTTTCTTTTTTTGCGTGCAGGGTATTATAAAGTTGTAATGGCATAATAAAGCGTATGTGTGTTTATAGTTTGAGAGTGTTTATTTATATAAGGTATCGGGGTCAACCATTGGCGCATCGTTGATCAAAACCTTATCGCTATCGACAAGCAGGTAAAAACAATGACGCCGTGCAGTGTGGCAAGCAGCGCCTTGCTGGTCAACACTTAGCAGCAGTGTGTCGCCGTCACAGTCAATTTTCATCGATTTTAATTTTTGCCAATTGCCCGAGCTTTCACCTTTACGCCAATAGTTTTGTCGTGAACGAGACCAATAGCAGACTTGGCTGGTTTTCAGCGTTTCTTCGATAGCGGCTTGATTCATCCAGGCCATCATTAATACTTCACCACTATCATATTGCTGTGCAATAGCAGGAATCAGGCCATCGTCATTATAGTTAAGGCTGGCCAAAAATTCATCCAGGCTAACGCTATCACCGCATTGGCCTCGTTCTAATTGCTTGAACGAAATTTGCTGGATAGATGTTGTATCTTTGGTCACGATCAAGCCTTCAAAAGCGGTATAGTATATAGTATAGATTCAATTGTATCGGCGCTACGTTTTGTCTCAGTCGGTGCGGTAGCAACTTGGGAGCCTAAAATGAGTTCGTTGTTAATCGTTAATGCCACGCTGGTTAATGAAGGGGAGAAATTCCCGGCTGATGTTTATTGTAAAAATGGCCGTATAGAGGAAATTGGCGCGGCCTTAACGCATCGCCAGGCTGACACCATAATTGATGCCAAGGGTAAATTACTTATCCCTGGAATGATCGATGGCCAAGTCCATTTTCGCGAACCCGGCTTGACTCAAAAAGGTGACATGGCGACCGAATCACGCGCTGCCGTGGCCGGGGGGATTACCAGCTTTATGGAAATGCCCAACGTTAATCCGCTAACGATTAATTACCCAGCCTTAGAAGATAAATATGCACGAGCCAATGGTCGTGCCGCGGCTAATTTTGCCTTCTATTTAGGTGCGACCAATAACAATCTTGAGGAGATACAGCGCCTGCCTAAAAACGCTGCCTGTGGCATTAAAATATTCATGGGCGCCTCAACCGGCGATATGTTGGTCGATGATGAGCAAGCGTTAGAAGGTATATTTGCCGAAGCATCAATTCTGGTTGCAACCCACTGTGAAGACACGCCGACAATAAAACGCAACGAAGCACTGGCACGCCAGAAATACGGCGACAATATACCGATTGCCATGCACCCCAAAATTCGTTCAGAAGAAGCCTGTTATTTGTCATCATCATTAGCCGTATCGTTAGCCAAACGTTTTGGTACTAAGTTACACGTCTTGCATCTCACCACTGCTAAAGAGCTTGAGCTATTTACGTCAGGTGATGTCGCAGGCAAACAAATATCACTCGAAGCCTGTGTTCATCATTTGTTTTTGTCAGAAGAAGATTACGCGACAAAAGGCAATGGTATTAAATGTAACCCAGCGATTAAACGTGCTGAAGATCGTGCTGCCTTATTGGCCGCAGTGAATAATGACATCATCGATGTTATCGCCACCGACCATGCGCCGCATCTAGCAGAAGAAAAAGCAGGGCCATTTATGCAAGCCCCGGCAGGTTTGCCCTTGGTACAACATGCGCTACCGATTTTGTTTGAGTTCTATGCCGATGGGCTTATGTCGATAGAAACCATCGTTAAAAAAACCAGCCACAACGTTGCACAACGTTTCAATGTCGTTGATCGTGGTTTTATTCGCGAGGGTTATTGGGCCGATTTAGTGCTTATTGATACCGAAAGGTCGCAACTCGTTAGCGCTGATAATATTTTATATAAATGTGGTTGGTCGCCTTTTGAAGGCGATAGCTTTAGAGCATCGGTTGATACCACTATTGTTAATGGCCAACTCGCCTATCAATATGGCCGATCTGAGCCAATACCTGCCTTAGGAAAGAGGCTTGAATTGTCACAGTAATGGAAACAGCTCATGGAAATAGGACTCATCATTGTTGGAGATGAAATACTAAGCGGTCGGCGAAGGGATAAACATTTCGCCAATGTTGTTGCGCTGTTGTCCAAGCGCGGGCTGCAATTGAATTGGTGTCGTATTATGGGCGACGATCTGGCTCAGCTGAGCAGAGCCTACCGTAGCGTATTGGAATCCGGTGATATTGTTTTTAGCTGCGGTGGTATTGGTGCTACGCCTGATGACCTAACACGTCATGCGGTTGCCGCTGCTAGTGAAAGAGGCTTGCTACCTCATGCAGAAGGGCTGGAAATTTTACGACAAAGGTTTGCTGATGGTGATGTCACACCCGAACGCCAACGCATGGTCGAATTTCCCACTGGCGCACGTTTGATTCCTAACCCAATTAATCAAATTCCTGGCTTTAGTGTGGATTGCATACACTGCGTCCCAGGATTCCCCAAGATGGCGACGCCGATGATTGAATGGGTGCTCGATAAGGAATATTCGCAACTCCAGGGCAAACCGCAGCTTGAACATGTTGTACGCATAAATGATGCGCGAGAAAGTGATTTAATCCCGCTCATGGAATCTATTCTGGAACAGTGTCCACAAGTCAGAGTCTTTAGTTTGCCAAGATTAAAGAAAAAAGAATGCTGGGTAGATTTAGGCGTAAAAGGCAATGATTATGCCGAGGTTAACAACGCTTTTCAGATGTTAACGCAGGGCTTGGAAAATATCGATCTGCATTGGCAAAGCATAGAGTAAAATAGCCTGCTAGAAAACTCGTCCAGAGAAAATTAATATAGTGAAATAAGGAAAAAATATGGACGCCACAGTTCATCAAGCACCTGACTGGAGTGTCAGTCAGTGGTTTAACATTGATAAGGCAATAACCTTAGAACAACTACGCGGTAAAGTCGTCGTGCTCCACGCCTTTCAAATGCTCTGCCCAGGTTGCGTTAGTCATGGCCTGCCGCAAGCACAACGACTGCATGATTATTTTTCCAAAGATGATGTCATTGTAATCGGACTACATACCGTGTTTGAACATCATGCGGCCATGACGCCTACCTCACTCAAGGCTTTTATCCATGAATACCGCTTAAGTTTTCCAATCGGCGTTGATACGGCTAGCGCCAATGCTGATACACCCGTGACTATGACGCGTTATGAAATGCGCGGCACCCCCAACGTGTGTTTGATCGATCGCGAAGGCATGTTACGCGCTAACTATTTTGGCCGACCTGAAGATTTGCAAATCGGCGCTGAAATATCGGCATTGGTCAATGGGCCACATACAGTGAGTACTCGCGCTGATAGTCTTGCGTCTGTAGAAGGTTGTACTGATGAGGGATGTAAAATTTAGCTGTGTCTGATAAAAAATTGTTACTGATAACGCAAAACTACTTGGGCGACAAATGAAAAATATTATGGTGCCCAGGAGAGGGTGAAGCAAGCGTTTGCAAAGCACAGCTTTGCGCGCAGTTGAACGCCACCAAGCTGCGCTTGGGGGCTGGGAGTGCTCGACTGTTTGGGCGACAAATGAAAAATATTATGGTGCCCAGGAGAGGACTTGAACCTCCACGACCTTACGGTCACTAGCACCTGAAGCTAGCGCGTCTACCAATTCCGCCACCTGGGCCAATATGTGGGTGGGAGCTAACGATGGCGGCCGGACTTTACCGGCTTAACGTGTTATTGTCAACGAATGAACGCATCTTATACTGCCATATCAAGCACTTAACGTTATTCTTCCTTTTAATTTCCAGATTACTACTTATACTGAATTGTGACTAAAAAAACTGATAAAAAACGTACGTCAAAAAAAGACCCTTTCGCCGAGCGTGAGGCAAGTAATTACGATAAGCCCATTGCCAGTCGCGAACATATTCTCCATGTTCTTGCACAAAGCGCGGGCCCTATGCGTCGTGAAGAGGTGGCCGCTGCGCTGACCATTACCGATGAAGATGGCCTGGAAGCATTGCGGCGTCGTTTGCGCGCTATGGAGCGAGATGGCCAGGTTTTTCATAATCGCCGTGGTGGTTATGCTCTGCTCGACGATATGGATTTAGTGGTGGGGCGCATTATGGGCCATGCCGATGGTTTTGGTTTTTTAATTCCTGATGACGGCAGTGATGATTTATTTATCTCTGATCGATACATGCGTTCGCTTATGCATGGTGATCGCTGTATTTGTCATGTCTCGGGCACGGATCGGCGTGGTCGTCGTGAAGGCGCGCCGGTAGAGATATTAGAGCGTGCCAATCATAAGCTGGTTGGCCAGTTTCATCATCAGCATGGTATCGGGCGAGTTACGCCTAGCAATAAGCGTATTGCTAACGAAGTGATGGTTGCTGCAGGGCAAGAAGGTAAAGCAAAAGACGGGCAAATGGTTGTTGTCACCATTGTCGAGCAGCCAACAAAGCATGCGCCAGCGATTGGACATATCTCTGAGGTGCTGGGTGATCACATGGCGCCGGGGATGGAAATTGACATTGCCGCACGTTTATTTGAGATTCCGCAAGAATGGCCAGAAGAAGTATGGGCAGAGGCGGAAAAATTTGGCGATGAGGCAGATAAAAACAGTTATGCAAAACGCGAAGATATACGTGACCTGCCTTTAGTTACTATCGATGGTGAAGATGCACGCGACTTTGATGATGCCGTATATTGCCAGCGCAAAGGTAAGGGCTGGCGTTTGCTTGTTGCGATTGCAGATGTGTCTTCTTATGTAAAACCGGGTACGGCTCTCGACAAAGAGGCACAGTTGCGTGGTAACTCGGTTTATTTCCCGAACAGCGTAATACCCATGTTGCCCGAAAAGTTGTCGAATGGCTTGTGTTCAATTAACCCTGACGTCGATCGCCTTTGCATGGTCTGCGATATGGAACTGGATGCCCACGCGCAGGTCAAGGGTGTTCGTTTCTACGATGCAGTAATGCGCTCTCACGCACGACTGACCTACACCAAGGTTGCTGCGATGGTGGTCGATGGTGATGCAGAACTACGTCACGATTACAATCATGTCGTTACCCATGTCGATGATTTATATACGCTGTATCAGGCCTTTTCCGATGCGCGTCAGCATCGCGGCACCATTGATTTCTCGACGACTGAAACGCGAATTGTTTTTGGCGATGACCGAAAAATCGAGCGTATAGAACCGACAATACGTAACGATGCCCATCGTATGATTGAAGAATTTATGATTGCGGCTAATGTCTGTTCGGCTAAATTCTTGTTAGAACATGAAATGCCTATTATCTACCGGGTGCATTCCGGACCCAGCGAATCAAAGCTTACCGATGTACGAGAATTTCTTGCCAGTATTGGTCTGACTTTATCTGGCAAAGATGACCCTGAGCCCAGGCATTACGCCAAGCTATTAAACAAGATTAAAGATCGACCCGATCAGCGTTTAATTCAAACAGTATTGTTGCGCAGCTTGAGTCAGGCTGTTTATACACCAGAGAATTTAGGCCATTTTGGTTTGTCATTTGATGCCTATACTCATTTTACTTCGCCAATCAGACGTTACCCGGATTTGTTAGTACATCGTGCGATTAGGCACATTATTAACGGTGGCACGATAAAGAACTGGGCTTATAGTGCGGCAGACATGGTTAGCTTCGGCGAGCATTGTTCAATGACTGAACGCCGTGCTGATGACGCCACACGTGATGCGGTTGATTGGCTTAAGTGTGAGTACATGATGGATAAAATCGGCGGTGAATTTGAGGGCATGATTACCGCTGTGACAGGCTTTGGTATTTTTGTTGAGCTGGATGATATTTATGTCGAAGGTTTAGTGCATATTACTGAACTTAGAAAAGATTATTACCATTTTGATCAAATCAGACACGAGCTGGCGGGTGAACGTACAGGTCGTAGTTATAAACTTACTGACAGAGTAAAAATAAAAGTAGCCAGGGTTAACCTTGATGATAAAAAAATAGATTTTATTCTGGCTGATGATGTAGGTGATGCGCAGACATTGCCACGAAAAAAATCCAAAACAAAAACGAAAGAAAAATCTACCAAGAAAAAGAAAGCACGGTCAAAAACAAAACCTGCTACAGCCAAAAAACCCCAAGCTAAACGCAAAACGCGCCGATCCAAAAAATAAGGTTTTTTTAGGCTTTATCTCGCACAAAAATCAGCTCGGTAGATGTTGATATGGCGTCGTCATAAGCATAGCCAGCACCATTAAAATTTTTCAGTTGCTTGGCCTGCGTTAATTTGTTTTTAATGATGTAGGCACTCATTAAACCACGGGCTTTTTTAGCGAAGAAGCTGATGATTTTATACTTGCCATTTTTCATATCCTTAAAAACAGGGGTGATCACATCGGCATTTAAATTTTTAGTATGAACTGATTTAAAATATTCATTAGATGCTAAATTAATTAATAAGGGCTTATCTGTTTTTGAGAACTCTTTATTCAACGCGTTAGTTATTTTATCGCCCCAAAAGTCATATAAATTTTTACCACGAGCATTTTCGAGCTTAGTACCCATTTCTAGACGATAGGGTTGAATTAAGTCGAGAGGGCGTAGCAAGCCATAAAGCCCCGATAGAATGCGCAAATTTTTCTGTGCAAAATCAATATCGTCTTTGTCGAAGTTATAGGCATCCATGCCTGTGTAGACATCGCCTTTAAAAGCAAACAAGGCTTGTCGGGCATTGTCTTTATCAAAAGGTAGCTGCCATGTTTGATAGCGCCCAAAATTCAACACGCTTAATTTATCGCTGATCCCCATTAACTTGGAGATATCCTGCGGTGAAAATTCTGACAGGTCGTTGATGAGCAACTGTGAGTCACCCAGCATTTTAGCTTGAGTATGTTTTCTCGTAGGTAATGTAGTCTCAAAATCAAGATTTTTTGCTGGTGATATGACGATCATCATTAAACTATTCGCTCTGTTAAGGAGTGTCTACGGTACTCATAAAGTAGATTATGCTTATTACGTAATTAATGTGCTTTATTATGTCGGGCAATGAAGGTCAAAGTCCAGGGGTGCTAGGGGGCATTAATAGTTATTGTTTGTGATGAAATTTTGCCCCTTTCCCACGTTGTACCCTAAAAACACTTTCCTCAGAATCAATTGGAATTTATTTATCTTAGGGAAAACTCGATGGGTACTGTAATCTCAAGTTTCGCTTGGTACATTAGGTCAGGCATTTCAGGTAGGGGTTCAGCACGTTTTAGCATGGCACTGACTTCTTTATCGAGCAGCTTATAGCCTGAACTTTCTGCAATGCTATGTTCTAGAATTCGGCCATTGCGATCTACGATAAAATAGAGCAGTGCAGAGCCTTCTTGTTTGCGTTGTCGCGCACGGCGTGGGTATTGTTTATGTTTAGCCAGCCATGAGCCTAACTCTGAGTAATAGTTTTGCATCGCCAGCGATGCGTCAGTTACTGCGGAATTAACGGTGCGTTGATTACGTGATGAGTCGTTATCATTAGCAGAGACAAAGGCGTGGCTTACCTTCGCTTCTTTAGGCTCTGAAGAGGTATTTGCAGGACGAATAAGGGCGGCTGTCTTTGTTTTTGGCATGTTTGCAATCTGCTTTTTTGGAGACTCTTTGGGTGCTACGTGCTCTCCCTCAAGGGAGGAAAAAACCGAGCCTTGGGGTGCTTTTTCGGTCATGACTTTCTTTGCTGATTCTGCCTTGGCCAGGGTTTCAAAAACAGGCGTTGTTTTTAGTGTTGGTTGCAGCACTTCTTTTGCGGTGCTTGTCTTGGTTTGTGTTTTTAGGCTAGGTTCTGGGCTTGGCTCAATCAGCGCTGTCACATCTGGTTCAAACTGTGCAACGTTTGTTGGTTCATAGGGTTCAAAATCTGATGCAGCTTTAGTGGGCACCAGGTTATCGTTGATAGTGTTTTTAGCCATTGGCTCGTTAGCTTGTTGATTGCTAGGAGCAGACCTTGTTTGGCTGAGCACGATAGTGGTGCTGCTTGCTGTAGAGCTGTTTGATTTCAGCTCATTCTGGTTAAGAAACTGCCAGACGAGACTAAATGCTACAGCGTGAATGCACACAGCACCTAACAAGGTCATAACGAATGGTTTAGATTGAGCGTACACCTGTCTCTATTTTTAGTTGATGGTTTCAATATATGCCAAATTTAATAGGGCTAGGCAGATACCTGTATTATAGTCTTGCTGCAAAGGAATTGGCTGCAACAAGTTGTCGTAGCCAAAATATAACCCAACTCTATCTAGCCCACATACAGTGATTAACTAATGAGTAATAATCAGACAGTGTATGGCATTCATGCCGTTCATGCCGCGGTGAAAGAGTCCGCGCAGACCGTTGACACCATTTACGTCACTAAAGATTGGCAGCGGCAACAGCGTCTGCGTCAGTTGGTTGGCTTTATTGAAAGCAGCGGGCTTGAGGTTCAGGTTGAGAACAAGCAAGAGCTGGCTCGTTTAGCGGGTGATGAGCGACATCAAGGTGTTGTCGCGCAGCTCAGCGGTAGTGTTGAGAAAACTTTCTTAAGTCTGGAAGAAATCGTTGCTTATCGTGGTAAAGAGCTGTTGCTGCTGATTCTCGATGGTGTGCAAGATCCACATAATCTCGGTGCTTGTTTGCGTACTGCTGAGGCGGTGGGTGCCGACGCTGTTGTTGCACCGCGTGATCGTGCAGTGGGGCTGACCGCAGCCGTGCGCAAAGTTGCCAGCGGTAGCGCTGAGCGGGTGCCCTTTATTACAGTGACCAACCTGGCGCGTACCCTGCGCCAGCTCAAGGAGGAGGGGGTCTGGCTAATAGGAGCTGCTGGGGAGACTGAAATGGGTCTTTATGAGCAGGATTTAACCGGGCCTATAGCCATTGTCATGGGCGGTGAAGAAAAGGGTATGCGGCGCCTGACTCGAGAACAATGTGATGCGATTGTCGCGATTCCCATGCAAGGTGAGATAGAAAGCCTTAATGTCAGTGTTGCCGCCGCGGTTTGCCTCTATGAGGCTCGGCGCCAGCGTAGTGCCAAGTCGCTTAAGTAGTTGCCACCAATATTATAGGCTCGGCAAGCATGGGTGGTGCCATTGATTTAGCGCCACAATCCCTGTAGAATCGCGCGTTCGTTGGGGGTGTCAACCGTATTATGACGATCTCAGCGGGACGAGAAGCAACCATATGCAAGGCGGGCGAGCGCAGGACTAGCTGTAGCTAATTCAAGCGAGCGTAACGCAGCAGATGGTTGCTTCTCGTCCCGCCCGAAGGGAGCCATTCAAACAGCCCAATGCAGTGTTGCAGCCACTTGCAATAGAACCACTATTGTTGCTTGGCTGCGCCTTGCCTTGGACTGTTTGAATGGCTCTGAGACCGTCATGATACGGTTGACACCCCCCTAACCCCTAGCTTCACTGCATGTTGGCAGGAGGCTTAATCCATTAGGGAGCAAAAAAATGCGACATTATGAAATAGTATTTATGGTTCACCCAGACCAGAGCCCACAGGTATCGGCGATGGTTGATCGTTATAAGGCCATTGTTGAGACCAATGGCGGCACCGTTCACCGCCTTGAAGACTGGGGCCGCCGTCAGTTAGCTTATTCCATTCAAAAAATACATAAAGCGCACTATGTGTTGATGAATGTTGAATGTGGTCAGGCTGAACTCGATGAGCTTGAGCATGCTTTCCGTTTTAATGACGCCGTGTTACGCAGCATGATCATGCGTCGTAATGAAGCTGTCACCGATCAATCTCCGCTAGCGAAATCTAGAGATGATCGTGATAACAGTGATTATTCAGATAAGTCTGCCAGCAAAAAAGAGTCTACCGAAAAGCCTGCTGCTGAAGCAGCACCAGCGACTGAAGTTGATGAAGCGCCAGCTACCGAGGCTGAACCAGCGGCTGAAGTGTCGACGCCTACTGCCGAAGCTGAGCCAGCCGTTGAAGCAACTCCCACAGCTGAATAACCCATCTAAAATTCAAGATTAAGGAATAGCACAATGGCCCGTTATTTTCGTAGAAAGAAATTTTGTCGTTTTACTGCTGAAGGGACGAAAGAGATCGATTATAAAGATCTAGTGACCCTGAAAAATTACATTACCGAAACAGGTAAAATTATCCCCAGTCGTATTACCGGCACCCGCGCTCGTTATCAGCGTCAATTAGCCGGTGCTGTAAAGCGCGCACGCTTTTTGGCATTGATTCCGTACAGCGATGCGCATTCGTAACACGACTAGTTGCCAGTTTTAGCCGGTTAATTAGGTAGAAAAACGCATATGTTTTGGCTCGCGTCATTCATCATGCGGCGACCGCTGAACGCCGTATTAGTAGCCAGTGTCTTTGCGGTATTATCTATTGTTATCCCCCCGTTTAGCTTGCTGAGTGGGGCTGCGGTATCGTTGGTGGTGCTACGTCTGGGGATAGGCATGGGCGCCAAGGTTATGCTCGGCGCTGGTCTGGTAGTAGCAATTATTGCCTTTGTCGGAACAGGTGGCACAGCCAGTGCAATAGCGGGTTTTGTATTGATGGCAATGGCCGTAACATGGTTGCCATTATTATTGTTGTCGTGGGTGTTATACGAAACACGGTCGTTATCTATCACTATGATCGTTGCTGCAATACTGGCTATGGCCGCGGTGGTGGTGATGTATCTTCTAGTAGGCGATACATCGCTTTGGTGGCGACAGGCGTTAGATAAAACCTTTGTTATGACTGCGGCGGGCGCCAATTTGCCGCTTTCGCCAGAGGACTTAGGTCGAGCGCTTGATGCGCTATCGCAGGTAATGACAGGCTTGCTCGGCGCGACGCTATTACTAAGCCTGATAGGTTCGGTGTTTTTGGCTCGTTGGTGGCAATCATTACTTTATAATCGCGGCGGTTTTCGTAGCGAGTTTTTGGCGTTAAGACTAGACTATCGTCTCAGCATTATCGTACTGTTAGTGTTGAGTTTAATGCTTATCACTAACGGCATTTGGGCACAGTTAGCGGGTGATTTGCTGATTGTATTACTGGCTTTGTACATGCTGGTTGGTTTGGCTTTAGTGCATAGTCTGGTTGCTTTAACGGGTGCTCATGTAGCAATTTTATTTGCTCTGTATTTGTTGTTGGCGTTTTTATTGCCGCAGATGATGATTTTTTTGGCGGCCGCAGGTTATATCGATAGTTGGCTTAATTTGCGTGTACGTGTCGGGGCGCAAGGTAAAAATAGTAATGATAAATCCGGTGATAATGGAGGCGATGATGAATAGGGCGCCTTGTTACAGTGTTTATAGACTGAGGGTGGAACGATGGATGTAATTCTTGTAGAAAAAGTAGCAAACCTAGGGGATATTGGTTCGATTGTCGCGGTTAAATCTGGTTATGGTCGTAATTTTCTGATTCCTAGTGGTAAAGCAGTATTCGCTACCGATGACAATCGCGCTAAAATTGAAGCAGAACGTGCTGAGCTTGAAGCTAAGGCTGCTGAAGTATTGGCCGCTGCCGAGCTAAGAAAAACAGCGCTTGAAGGCAAAGCGATTACCATTTCTAGCCTGGCTGGTGACGAGGGTAAGTTGTTCGGTTCAATCGGTACCATGGATATTGCTAAAGCGCTGACTGATATTGGCGCCGAAGTTAGTAAGCAGGAAGTGCGCCTACCTGAAGGCGCGTTGCGTAACACGGGTGAGTACGAAGTGGTTGTTCACCTGCATCCAGAAATTGACGTGACCATTAAGCTTGAGGTTGTTCCATCCCTTGTAGAAAAAGCCTGAGCACACTGGTCTTGCTGTGCTTTATAGTGATAAAAAATCGCACTTTGCTACCATAGTTTGGTAGCAAAGTGCGATTAAAATAAATACCAAGCTGCTAGCGCATACGCTAGATGTTCTCATTTTTTTGGAGCGCCCATGGCCGAACCCGTTGCCCAAGCACCTTTGACGGCCAATACTGAGGCATTGCGTGTTCCTCCTCATTCCATTGAGGCGGAGCAATCAGTATTAGGTGCTTTAATGTTAGATAACCTGTCTTGGGAGCGTGTTGCCGACACCCTTGATGGCCCAGATTTTTACCGTAGTGACCATCAGCTCATTTTTCAAGCCATTGCCAAGCTCGCTGAAAATGGCAGCCCCTACGATGTCGTGACCTTATCGGAAGTGCTTGAGAACAGTGACCAGCTGGAACGTGTTGGTGGCTTAACCTACCTTGGTGGTCTCGCTAAAAACACCCCCAGTGCAGCCAATATTGTCGCCTACGCCGAGATCGTGCGTGAGCGTTCGGTCTTGCGCCAGCTAATACAAGTTGGCCAAGGTATCGCGCAAAGCGCCTATCGCCCCGAAGGCCGTTCTACTCTTGAGCTGTTAGATGATGCTGAGCGCCATGTGTTTGGTATTGCACAACAAGGCAATATAGGTAAACAAGGCTTTCGTGGCATGAAAGACCTACTGCAAAAAGCTGTCGATCGCATTGATGTGCTCGCGCAATCGGGCAGCTCTATTACGGGTGTTGCCACGGGCTTTAAGGATTTAGATGAACTCACTGCGGGTTTACAACAGGGTGACCTCATTATTGTTGCTGGCCGTCCATCTATGGGCAAGACTGCATTTGCCATTAACATCGCTGAGCATGTCGCCATAAAAGGTGATAAGCCCGTTGCTGTATTCAGTATGGAAATGCCGGGTGAGCAATTGATTATGCGTATGCTGTCTTCGCTAGGGCGTATTAATCAGCAACGCTTACGTACCGGCAAGCTTGAGGACACTGACTGGCCACGATTAACTTCAGCGATTGGCATTCTACAAGACGTTAAATTATTTATTGATGATAGTGCTGCTTTAACGCCCGGCGATATCCGCGCTCGATCACGACGCTTAATGCGTGACAATAATGGCGAGTTAGGCTTGATCGTGGTTGACTATTTACAGTTAATGCAATCACCGCGTTCAGCAGAAAACCGTACCACAGAGATATCCGATATTTCACGTTCACTTAAAGCCTTGGCAAAAGAGTTAAGTGTGCCGGTTATTGCGTTGTCACAGCTCAATCGTAGCCTTGAGCAGCGACCTAATAAACGTCCAATAATGTCAGACCTGCGTGAATCAGGCGCTATTGAGCAAGATGCTGACGTGATTGCCTTTATCTATCGCGATGAAGTCTATAACGAAGAAAGCCCTGATCGTGGCATCGCAGAAATTATTATCGCTAAACAGCGTAATGGCCCCATTGGTATGAAGAAGCTGACCTTCCTCGGTGAATACACACGCTTTGAAAACTATATCCCTGACTCGTTTAGTATGCCACCCGAAGGTTTTCAATGACCCAGGGCGCAGTTGCCCTCATCAATACCAATGCGTTACAGCATAACCTCTCATGTGTACGAACCGCAGCACCCAATAGTCGTGTCATAGCGGTAATCAAAGCCGATGCCTACGGCCATGGCATGACACAAGTGGCACATGCCTTGTCTGCCACCGATGTCTTTGGTGTTACGCGGCTCGACGAAGCATTAGCCCTGCGTGAGGCGGGCATCGCCCATCGATTGTTATTAATGGCAGGCGTTACTACGAGTGATGAGTTACGTACCGCTGCACAAAAACGCGTGCAGCTCGTGGTACATAATTTTGATCAAATCGATATGCTTGAACATGTACGTATCGCAACACCCGTGCAAGCATGGTTAAAGCTTGATATTGGTATGCATCGACTCGGTTTTTCACCATCTCAATTTGCTCAAGCATGGCAGCGTCTTAAGGAATGTTCGGCGATTGCTGGAACGCCACACATCATGGCACACTTTAGCAATGCTGATGATCGGGCTGATTCAAGCACGGCTGAACAACTAGCCCAATTCGAACGACTTAGTGAACCATGGCAGACCGAACGCAGCGTGGCGAATTCAGCCGCTATTCTTTCTCAGCCGGAATCACATTACCAGTGGGTACGCCCTGGCATTATGCTCTATGGTGTGTCGCCTTTTGTTGACGGCTTGGCAGAGGCTGAAGATCTTCAGCCGGTCATGAGTTTATCAACCGAGTTGATTGCCATTCAGCATTTACGTCAGGGTGAGCGTGTTGGTTATGGCGGCACATGGTGTTGTCCCAGCGATATGCGTATTGGCATTGCCGCTATTGGTTATGGTGATGGCTATCCACGTCATGCTGAATCAGGTACTCCTGTGTTGGTAGGTGGTCAGCGCAGCCAAATCATAGGTCGTGTTGCAATGGATATGATTACCCTTGATCTGCGTGATATGCCCGACGCCACTATTGGTGATACTGTGACACTATGGGGTGAAGGTTTGCCAGTAGAAGAGGTGGCGCAGCACGCCAAGACAATCCCTTATGAGCTACTGTGTGGCGTTACACGCAGAGTGAATTTTAAATACAGTTAGGGGGATCTGATGTGTCGTGGTTATCGTAACAAAAAATAAATCGGTATACGTCTGTAACGAATGTGGTGCAGGCAACCCCAAGTGGGTAGGCCAATGCCCATCGTGCGGCAATTGGAATACACTCATAGAAGAAGCCGTCATCCCGTCAAGCTCACGTTTTGTTGGTTATGCCGCAGCAAAAAGCGAAGTCGTTTCGCTGGCTGAAATTAGCCCAAAAGCCAACAGTTATATTAGCACCACGATTAGTGAGCTGGATCTCGTGCTGGGTGGTGGTCTGGTAGCAGGCGGCGTTGTGTTAATTGGTGGTGCCCCGGGTATTGGTAAGTCCACCTTATTATTGCAAGCCTCTGTTTGTCTCGGTAGTGCAGAGCCTTCTTTGTATGTCACCGGTGAAGAATCCTTGGCGCAGGTCTCTCTACGTGCCCACCGCCTCGGTGTTGCCAACTATTTTTCCGTCCGAATACCCCAGTTCAGCCAGTAATTGCTGGCTATGCTCCCCAATCCGGGGCGCGGTTTTGGGGGTTGCGGGTTGGTAACCACTGATTGAAAACGGTAGTCCCGGCACCCGGAACTCGCCGTAATCCGCATCCTGACCACTGACCAGCACGCCGATCTCGTTGACCTGTCCATCCGCCATCAGGGCATCAAAATCGTTCACCTGCGAGCAGGGTAATTTGGCCTCGGTCAATAGTTTCAACAGGGGTTCGGTGTCG